>NZ_CDSBKO010000158.1:0-1061 GCF_977115655.1 Aquimarina sp. | reverse complement strand
TTTTTAAAGTCTTACCCTTTTTTCATATATAGTTAAGAACTGATTGAGGATTATTCCCCAATTTGCGATTGGCATAGACCATTTTTTGGTTGCTTCTCTGGTTGCCAAATATACAGATTTCATCACAGCTTGATCCGTAGGGAATGATAATTTGTTTTTGGTATACTTTCTGATTTTTCCATTCAGGTTTTCAATAAGGTTTGTTGTGTAAATAATTTTTCTGATCTCTAGAGGAAATTCAAAGAAAGCTGTAAGCTCCTCCCAATTGTCTCTCCAGCTTTTTATGGCATAAGAATATTTTGCTTCCCATTTTTGTGCAAAATCATCCAGGGCTGCTTTTGCTGCTTCTTTGGTTGGTGCATCATAGATGAGTTTCATATCCTTAGCAAAGGATTTTTTGTCCTTCCAAACGACATATCTACAAGCATTGCGTATTTGATGTACTACACAAATCTGTGTGGTAGCTTCTGGAAAGACATTTTTGATAGTATCGGTAAAACCATTAAGATTATCAGTAGCAGTAATCAATAGGTCTTCTACACCACGAGCTCTGATATCGGTAAGCACACTCATCCAAAACGCTGCGGACTCATTTTTACCTAGCCAAAGCCCTAATACTTCTTTCTTACCATCTCTGCGCAATCCTACAGCAATATAAATAGTTTTATTGATCACCTTAGAGTTCTCTCGTACTTTAAAAACAATACCATCCATCCAAACAATAAGATACACAGGTTCTAGGGGTCTGTTTTGCCAAGCTACAATGTCATTAGTAATTTTATCTGTGATTCTGGAAATGGTCGAAGTAGAGACTTCAAAATCATATACCTCACGGATTTGTTCTTCAATATCACTATTACTCATCCCTTTGGCGTAAAGCGAAATAATTATGTTTTCAATCCCATCAACCATACTTCCTCTTTTAGGAACCAGCATAGGATTAAAAGAAGCGTCTCGATCTCTGGGAACTTCTATTTGTGATTCGCCTAAAGAAGTGCGAACTTTCTTTTGAGAATAGCCATTTCTAGAATTAGATGTAGTTGACTTTTCATGCTTGCTAT
>NZ_CDSBKO010000157.1:0-1153 GCF_977115655.1 Aquimarina sp. | reverse complement strand
TTTGATGTAGCTACAGCGAAAGCTTGTTTTAGCAATTTATTTGCTATAGCTATCTTTATTACCTTTTCTGGTTTTCCTTTTTCTTTTAATCTTTGATACATATCCTTACAGGTTTTATTATACCGTTTTGCTGTCCAGCTACACATATAGAGCAATTTTCTAATCTGTGCCTTACCCATTTTACAGATATGCCCTTTACCCTTTATACTGGTTCCTGATTGGTAAACTCTTGGTGCCAAACCAACATAAGCAATTAACTGTTTATAATGCTTGAACTTGGTGAAGTTATCTGTCAGAGCAATAAGCATTATCGCTGTCTTGTTACCAATACAGGGAACAGACCTTAATAACTCTAAGCTTTGTTTATAATGATCTTCACAAACTCCCAGCATCTGGGTTTGTATCTTGTTAATCGATCTTTCGAGTTTTGTTATGATTGCCATTAAATTTAATTTAACTTCTCTGTCTATAAAACCGCTGCTTTTAAATGCTGATAACTGATTCTTGCTTTGTGTAAGTTGTTTATATAACAACTCTATAGTGGTCTGCATCTGTTTTAATGATTGAACACCTTGTGATTCTGGTTTCCAATTAGGCAACCTATTGTTTTCCAATGTACCGTACTCCATAATAACTTCTGCATCTTTTTTATCTGTTTTAGCCCTGTAAAATCGCATCTGGCTAAAGCGTTTAATCATTAATGGATTGACCACGGAAACATTTATTGAATGCTCATACAAATAATTGGCAAGACAAACATAATAAGGACCTGATGCTTCCATAACCACTGTGGTATTATCCCCAATAACTCCCAAGAACTTCTTAAAACCCTTTAAATTGTTATCAAAAACTTGATGTGCCACCACATCTTTTTTTCTAAAACAAACATCGAAAGTTTGTTTACTAATGTCGATTCCTATAATTTTACTCATGTTAAATAATTAAAAATGCTTTGGGTTTATCAATCCTAAATACAGGCTTTTTTGCCTTATGAACTGTTCAAACTTTAAGCACAAAGAGAAAGGGGCAAGCATCCCGTTCTGTTTTTTAAACCAATGACAAGTTATTGCCTTGCTCTTTCTCTTTTTAAATTTATATCCAACAAAGTAAATCATTATTGAAATTTAAACCCTATACAAACATAGGATGACAA
>NZ_CDSBKO010000156.1:0-1161 GCF_977115655.1 Aquimarina sp. | reverse complement strand
AGTTAGTTGCATTAGACCCGAAACCGAGTGATCTAGCCATGAGCAGGCTGAAGGTTGGGTAACACCAACTGGAGGGCCGAACCCATATCTGTTGCAATAGATCGGGATGACTTGTGGCTAGGGGTGAAAGGCCAATCAAACTCGGAGATAGCTGGTTCTCCGCGAAATCTATTTAGGTAGAGCGTCGACCGAATACCCCAGGGGGTAGAGCACTGGATGGGCTATGGGGACTCACCGTCTTACTGATCCTAACCAAACTCCGAATACCAGAAAGTACTATCCGGCAGACACACAGTGGGTGCTAACGTCCATTGTGGAGAGGGAAACAACCCTGACCGCCAGTTAAGGTCCCCAAATCATGGCTAAGTGGCAAAGGATGTAGGACTCCCAAAACAACCAGGATGTTGGCTTAGAAGCAGCCATCATTTAAAGAAAGCGTAACAGCTCACTGGTCTAAATAAGGGTCTTTGCGCCGAAAATGTAACGGGGCTAAAGCCATGCACCGAAGCTGAGGATGTGGATTTATCCACGTGGTAGCGGAGCGTTCCGTAAGCCTGTGAAGGGGTACCCGTGAGGGGCCCTGGAGGTATCGGAAGTGCGAATGTTGACATGAGTAACGATAAAGGGGGTGAGAGACCCCCTCGCCGAAAGACCAAGGGTTCCTGCTTAAAGTTAATCTGAGCAGGGTTAGCCGGCCCCTAAGGCGAGGCAGAAATGCGTAGTCGATGGGAACCACGTTAATATTCGTGGGCCTGGTGGTAGTGACGGATTGCGTAACTCGTTCAGACTTATTGGATTGTCTGGGCGGGGAAGCGGTTCCAGGAAATAGCTCCACCGTATAGACCGTACCCGAAACCGACACAGGTGGTCAGGTAGAGTATACCAAGGCGCTTGAGAGAACTATGTTGAAGGAACTCGGCAAATTGCACGCGTAACTTCGGAAGAAGCGTGACCCCTTTATACGCAAGTATGATGGGGTGGCACAGACCAGGGGGTAGCGACTGTTTATCAAAAACACAGGGCTCTGCGAAGTCGCAAGACGACGTATAGGGTCTGACGCCTGCCCGGTGCTGGAAGGTTAAGAGGAGAGGTGCAAGCTTTGAATCGAAGCCCCAGTAAACGGCGGCCGTAACTATAACGGTCCTAAGGTAGCGAAATTCC
>NZ_CDSBKO010000155.1:0-1169 GCF_977115655.1 Aquimarina sp. | reverse complement strand
ATATAAGAGATTTCACGAGCTAATTTTGTGAAATCTCTTTTTGGTTTATAGGTTTTCAAAGCTGTTTGGACTCTCTTAAAAAGGCTTATTTTAGTTTAAATGGTATTATAATCAAAACGGTATTGTTTTGTCTCATTTTGGACTAGCTTAATTTTAAAATTCTTTTCAAATACACAGCAAATATGGTTAAGGCACTCTGCATTTCCATATTTTCTATACCATAAGATATAGCTTTTCCATAGCCATGGACATTTTTTAATTCTCCATTTTTAGCTTCTATTTTATAACGATGTTTTGATTTCTCTTTGAAGTAATCTGATGTTTCAAACTCCATTTGTTCTTTATGAATGTCTGATTTAGTAGTAACCGAGTAAGATTTTGATTTAGCCCCTTCTTTATAACAGCCTTCCCTTAAAGGACAGGTCTTACATTTTTCAACATCAAAGTAATAGGTAATAACTTGATTTGTGGCAACATTCTTTTTCCCTTGCTTTGCTTTTCTTATGGCTAAATGTCCTGCTGGACAAACAAACATGTCGGCATCTTTATTATAATCAAATTCATCTTGTTTTTTTCTAAAACCTTGGCTGATTGCTGGGTTTAACTTGGCTACAATTTTAATATCTTTTTCTTTGGCTAATTCCAAATTCTTTTTGCCCGAATAGGCAGCCTGATCCCCTATGAGGGTGTCTACATCAATACCACGTTGTTCACTTTGTTCTATTAGCTCAGGCAAAATAGGGCCATCTCCTTTTTCTCCCGAAGTAACAACGGCCCCTGTTATGATTCTTTCCTCGGTCATTGCTAAATGGGTTTTGTAACCGAAAAACGAACTGTCCTGTGATTTGTGGCCAATCTTTGCATCCTTATCTTTTGAAACAACATCTTGAGCTGCGTGTTCAATATCATCAACAGATTCTTTAAGTAAGTTCAATTTTTCTTTTATTGCTGGAACTTCGCTAAGTGTGGGAGCGCCATCCAATAAGGTTCCTAATTCCTTGCAGTAAGCTAGTTCTTTTTCTAAATCATTGCCTTGATTCTTGACCGGCATCTTACCGAGCCAATCTTCTTGGTAAGCATAAACCGATTTGCGAAGTTGTTTTGAACGTTCCCGTAAAACGTCTATAGCTGAAATGGGGTTCGATTTTGATAAACTATGGGTAGCATCT
>NZ_CDSBKO010000154.1:0-1200 GCF_977115655.1 Aquimarina sp. | reverse complement strand
TCTTAATTTTTTTTATCTTTTGGGTATGGAATTAATATCTCACCCTACTTTGGCAGATAGCATCTGCGATTTACGATCAAGAAAAATCAAACGTACCTTTTTTACTCAAATTAATAGTCTTATAGATTGGGTTGCTATCTCTGGTGTTATTTCACGACATTATGCAAAAGGTAAAAGTGCTACAGGCAAACCTAGTTATAGTGGTTTGTTATTATTTAAGATGTGTTTACTTCAGACTTGGTATGGTCTGAGTGATTATGAGGTAGAAGATCGTGTCAATGATAGTATTTCCTTTAGTTATTTCTGTGGTTTAAATATTGATCAAATAGCTCCTGACCATAGTACTTTAAGTCGGTTTAGAACAGCTTTGACCAAGGCTAATGCCTATGAATCACTTTTTAAACAAATCAATACTCAATTAGAATCTACTGGTATTATCGTTAAAACAGGAGCGATTATAGATGCTAGTGTGATAGATACTCCCTTAAAACCTAAAGGTAAAACCAATCATAAGATCACAGAGGACAGAGAAGATCTTGAAGAAGTAGAAGTGGCTAAAGAGTATGCTGATAGTGTAGACAAAGAAGCCTCTTGGCTAAAAAAGCAGGGTAAATATCGGTATGGTTATAAAAAGCATTATGTCACCGACAACGAAGGTTTGGTTTTAGGGGTGTTAACCACAAAAGCAAGTACTAACGAAGTTGGTAATTTAGAAGCGGTATTGGACACAGCAGATTTACCACAAAATATTCCCATAAAAGCAGATAAAGGGTATCAATCAAAGAAAAATGCAGCACTTCTTAAAGAACGTAAACTTAAAAACCATATTCTAAAAAAGGCTTATAAAAACAAGCCTTTAACTCATTGGGAGAAAAAATTCAATAAACTGATAGGAAAAACAAGATTTAAAGTAGAGCGTACTTTTGGAGGAATAAAAAGATGGTTTTCTGGTGGTACAGCAAAATACAAAGGCATCCAAAAAATGCATACTCAAAATCTTATGGAAGCTATGTGTTACAATTTGTATCGAAGTCCAGGGATAATTGCGTCTAATTACCAAAATTAAGAGAAATCAGCATTAGAAATAGACATATATCTTCGAAAACTAAAAGAAATTTGAAAACTTAGAGGTTTTTGAGCAAAAAATCTACCTAATAGAAAAACTAAATCAAGTAAACCGACCTTTTGCAACGGTCTTAA
>NZ_CDSBKO010000153.1:0-1293 GCF_977115655.1 Aquimarina sp. | reverse complement strand
ATTTCTGATATAAAAAATATTATCGAAAAAGTAGCCGCTACAGATGCAAGAGTTTTAATTACAGGGCCAAACGGGACTGGTAAAGAACTAGTAGCACACTGGATACATCAAAAAAGTGAACGTTCTAAAGGAGCAATAATAGAAGTAAATTGTGCCGCAATACCTGGAGAGCTAATAGAAAGTGAATTGTTTGGGCATGTAAAAGGAGCTTTTACTTCTGCAAATAAAGATCGGGCAGGTAAATTTGAAGCAGCAAATGGAGGAACTATATTTTTGGATGAAATAGGGGACATGAGCCTTTCTGCACAAGCAAAAGTATTAAGGGCTTTACAAGAAAACAAAATTCAACGCGTAGGTAGTGATAAAGATATAAAAGTAGATGTGCGGGTGATAGCAGCAACCAATAAAGATCTAAAAAAGGAAATTGAAGAAAACAGGTTTAGAGAAGATTTGTACCATAGATTAGCTGTGATTTTAATAAAAGTACCCGCATTAAACGATAGAAGAGAAGATATCCCGTTATTGGTAGAGTATTTTGCACAAAAAATATCCGGAGAGCAAGGTTCTCCTACCAAAAAATTTTCAGCCAAAGCCATAAAGCAGTTACAGCAATATGATTGGACTGGTAATATTAGAGAACTTCGTAATGTCGTAGAACGTCTTATAATTTTAGGAGGAAAAGAAGTGAGCGAAGAAGATGTAAACCTTTTTGCAGCTAAGTAGTAAGTTTGCTCTGCTAATAAAACCAATAATCCTAGAGATATTCCAGTCTGTAATGAAGCTATTTTTATCTATTGTCCTACTGGTGTTTATTACAAACACATCTTTTGCTCAGTACGATCCGGGAGCCATTAATTATGGTTTGGCAGCAGGAAAAAACTTTGGATTAGAAGAAGAACTTTCTGTTGGAGCAAGAATAGAGTATGCTTTTAATTGTTACACCACTTTTATGGGAGAATACAATCGATCTTTATCCATTGAAAAAAATAAAGATTATAAAGCGTATAACGAATTAGCTCTTGGAGTAAACTTAATTTTGTTTAATTGGTATCCTACAACGATAACGGCAGGTATGGGGTATACTGGTAATGATTCTGTTTTTTTTGAAGACATAGAAGGTAAAGCATTTTTAGGATTTAGAACAGGAGATTTTAATCATGGAGCACAAATAAAAGTAAGAGTATTATATCACTTGTCTAAACCCGTACATGTTTTTGCCGAATTAAACGCAAAGAGTTTAGGAAGGCGATACGATACCTTTATGATTGGATTTAGTTATGATTTTTACGGTAG
>NZ_CDSBKO010000152.1:0-1303 GCF_977115655.1 Aquimarina sp. | reverse complement strand
TGGTCTTTAAACTGGTAGACATATTTATATCCATCTGCTTCATGCTCCACAATGCCCTCCGCATGGTTAAAGAACTCCAATTGCCCGTTTTTATAGACGTAATTGCCCGCGTAATCCGTTGTCACAGAACTTCCCTCTGTTGCTATTTTTCTTTGTTTAGCACCAGTGGCGTCGTAAATATAAGAAATAGTTCCCGTATGTTCTGCATTATTTATCGTTACTGCTTCTGGTAGGTTTAAATGGTTATAGGTTATACCGGTAATCCCTTTATTGGCATCGCTAATCATATTGCCATTGGCATCATATACATATTCTATAGCGGTTTCTGCTCCATCTATAAACCCTGTTACCGCACTTGCTGTTGGGGCATCATCTACTGCCAAAAGTTGGTTTCCTTGGTACGAATACGTTAGTTTATCCATAAGACCAAAATTGGTAACATTTATATCCCTGTGCCCGTTACGCTCCAACTCTTTTATATTCCCGTTTTTATCATACATTACCAAACCTAAATTATAGTTGGTATTATCAGAAATCCCGGAAGTGATTCTGTTCAAAGCATCATACGAATATTTGTACCACCGTTGGGTATTGTCATTGGCTGTTTTCCACTCCGTTTCACTAATGTTTCCATTAAACAATGCTGTAGCACCGTGTTGTGGGGTATTGTAGTTGATCTTAAAAGAGAACAGGTCATTACCAAGTGTATTTACATCGTTGATCCCTTGTAACCATCCCCGTACATTATAGCTATAATCTACATTTTGCAATCCGCCTCCTGTTTCTTTGGATTTTAATTGCCCCAATTCATCGTATTGGTTAGCAACCAGAACCTCCGGGGCTTGATTATTGATTTTCTGGGTTTGTGTTAGTAATCTACCCGTATGGTCATAGGTAAAGGTATCCAGTGTTACTATCGGCGCATTAGCATCTTTGGTATGTGTGGCTTTGTTTTGTTTTACTTTGCCCACAAAATCCAGTTCTGTTTCTATAGTATCGGTAGTGTTTAGATACTCATTCTTACTGGCTACATAAATAGTACGCCCTTTTTTATCGTAGTAACTTACGGTAGTGATCCAATTGTTGGTGCCCAGCACTTTTACTTTGCTACCTGTGGACAAGGATTTTGTGTTGGTACTTATGGGTTCTGCAAAGCTGGTCCCGGGATTTGTTATTCCTGCGGTATCAAAATTGTAATCATCGTAATAATTGATAGTCAGCACTTCTGCATTTTGTGTATCGGGATATGCCCCATTATTATAATACATGGTTACTCCACCAATCATCACAGCGCTGCCACGCT
>NZ_CDSBKO010000151.1:0-1407 GCF_977115655.1 Aquimarina sp. | reverse complement strand
TTTGGGATGCCAATGCCAGGGCGTAACCAGGTGGGGGATTATCGATATGCCTACCAGGGACAAGAAAAAGACCCAGAAACTGGGAAGGAAGCGTTTGAGCTTAGGTTATGGGATAGCAGGATTGGACGATGGTTGACTACTGATCCAGCGGGACAATATGCATCACCTTATATGGCTATGGGTAACAATCCTATTGTTGGAGTTGATCCAGATGGCGCAAGGAATATACGCTTTGATGCAGATGGAAATTATATTGGAGTTGATCATGATGTTTGGTGGCATAATTTACTTTTTGGTAATAGAGGACAATATGCAGATGGAAATGATGGGTGGGCTAATTTTCATTTCGCAGACCCCGATGGTGATTATGAAAGCATAAAGAGTGGGGAATTAACAAAATTAGTTTTCACCAATGAAAATGAACTTCAGAGATTTATAGAAAAATCTGGTGGTTTTGATGAAACGAATAGAAAAACTCCTATTGATTATTTAAAGACAGAAGGTGTTGGTTTTGGGAAGTTTGATTTTGCATATATCGCCGCTGAATATTATGGTGCCAAATACAATTCAGATCCTTGGAAAAATATATATTTAGTAAAAGATAAAACTTTTGCAGTAGCTCATAACCCTAAAAACTTTGGAAATTTTCTATTTGGAGCAGGAGCCTATAGTTTAGGGGTTTCAGAACTTGTAGCGAAGTTAGGGGCTCATTATAATAGTGTTTTTAATCCAGACACAAACGGATATAATCCACAACTTGATTCATCAGATGATCAAATGTCAATAGGCTTAGGAGTTTGGCATGCTCATCATAACAATTACCACAATATCATTAAAAATTGAAAATGTTTAATAAATATATTATAATAATTTGTGTAGCTCTTTCTTGTAGCCCTGATGTAAATTATAAAGACTTCATAAGCAAATATGAAAATGAGAATGTTAAATTCTCTAAAAATACTCATATTATTTATAGAGGAAAAGATGTTTATGAAAATAATTTATTTGCTTACTATCAAAAAGGAAATGATTCTTTAGCTACAATATTGAAAATTCTTTATAAGAATAACAATACTATCGAGATTTTAGATAAGCCTTTGTCAAATAGAATAATTGACATCTACAAAATAAAGGAAGAACTTGACCTTTTTTTAAAACTAAAAATAAAATCATTGAATGTTAGTGATTTAGGTTGCATAAAAATTAATCTTGATGATGATGATCATTTCGATTTAATCTGGGTTTCTAATCCATCCTTATTGAACGACAATCAAAAATTAAATTTTCTTTGGGTGAAAGAAAATTGGTATTTAATTAAATGAACCCCGGCTAGCGCCAGAATGTTTCTGGTGCCCGCTCCGCAAAGTCTCCCGACTTTGAGGAATGATTAAAGACGGTAGGTCAAAA
>NZ_CDSBKO010000150.1:0-1460 GCF_977115655.1 Aquimarina sp. | reverse complement strand
TGTTGAACTAATCCTCGTTACCTCGGAAGCTTTTTTCTCAGGATTCTAAAATAGATTAAATTTAGATACTAACATAAATATTACCATTATGTATCAAAAAAAAAAGTAAAACAATTTTAGAAACAGCTCTAGTCCGAGTTCCCTCATTTTCAATTTTAAGCACCCGTTTAGAAAGAAGTTTTGTGATAAATGGGAAAGCAAAAAGCACGTTAACTAATTATTTACGTTGCCTATCCCATTTAGCACTGCATTACAATAGAAGTCCAGAGCAGTTGGATACAGAATCGATTAATGAGTATCTTTTTTATTGCCAGAACCTTCATAAAACCCCTTCTGAGAGTTTTTTTAAACACACTATTTTTGGACTTCGTGCTGCCTACAAAGTAATGGGTATGGAGCAAAAACGGATCAAATTACCTCAAATTAAAAGACAAAATGACCTTCCTGTTGTTCTTAATAAACAAGAAGTTCGGGAGCTTTTAAAAGCACCTAAGTATCTAAAACATCGCCTTATTTTAGGGATGTTATATGGTTGCGGATTACGCAGTTATGAAGTTTGCAACGTGTTACAATCCGATTTAGATTTTGAACGTAAATCTCTGTTTGTGAAAAAGCAAAAAGGCAAAGTAGACCGTTATCTACCCTTAAGCGATATGCTCATTAGAGGTTTGAAAAAATACTTAAAAACAGAAACTCCTAAAAAATATATTTTTAACAGTCAGGTTACTAAAGACGGGATTCCCCAACCCATTACTGTACGTGCCATACAGTGGGTTATTAAAGAATGTCGTTCAAAAGTAACTACTAATAAAAAATTTACTGCTCATACCCTTCGCCACTCTTATGCTACTCATTTACTAGAAGATGGACTTAATATTATGAGCCTAAAGGAACTTCTAGGGCATGCGCATGTAGAAACCACGATGGTCTATTTACATGTCGCTAATAGTGGTAGCTCTATTAAATTTAGTCCTTTGGATACATTGTATTCTAAATGATGTATTCCAAAGATACGGTTGCAGATGTGTTGAATTTAGAAGCAGACCAGTTGCAGGAAATAGCACATACTAGTTGGAATGCAAGGGCTTTGCATGCAATACGAAAATGTCGTACCAAAGCTCTTGGCGGTCATTTAGATTGGTGTAGAGATTGTAATAAGTTGCATTTACAATTTAACTCTTGCCGTAACAGGCATTGCCCTACTTGCCAAGGTCATAAACAGCATCAGTGGATTGCAGCAAGAACAAAAGAACTTCTTGCTGTACCCTATTTTCACGTTGTTTTTACACTCCCTGATCCTCTGAATTATGTAGCAATACGATATCCAAAAGTGCTTTACAATATTTTGTTCGACAGCGTTTGGCAAACACTCAGTGCCTTTGGAAATAACCCTAAACATTTGGGTGCAAAACCAGGAATGATTGCCGTGCTGCACACCTGGGGACAAAACTTACAATTAC
>NZ_CDSBKO010000149.1:0-1478 GCF_977115655.1 Aquimarina sp. | reverse complement strand
AACAATAGAATATGTGTACCAGTACACATATATCTATTATATTTATTACAAATCTAGGGGATTTCTAATTGATTTAAAATTATTTACGGCAACTTGCGTGTAAATTTCAGTTGTCTTTGTGCTACTATGCCCTAAAAGAGTTTGAATATATCTTAGGTCAGTACCATTTTCTAAAAGATGGGTAGCAAAAGAATGTCTTAGTATATGAGGAGTTATTCTTCTTCTAATACATGCTTTTTCACCTGCTCTTCTAACAATCTTGGCAATACTTTCTACAGAATATTTTTGTCCTAATACTCCCTCAAATAAATATTTTTTTGGCTTCCATTGTTTATAATATACTCTTAAATCTTTTAATACCGTTTCCGAGAGTAAGGAATAGCGATCTTTATTATTCTTCGCATTTCTAATAAAAACCAACATTCTCTTACTATCGATATCTTCTAGTTGCAAATCTAATAGTTCACTTCTTCTTAATCCAGCAGAATATAACATACTTATAATACAACGATGCTTTATATTATTTGTATGTTCAATCATAGAGAGAATTTCTTCTTTCGATATTACTTGTGGAAGCTTCTGCTGTTTTCTAGGTCTTTCTATACTATAAAACCGATTGGGCATTCCCATCACCACTTCGTAGTAGAATTTAATACTATTAATCGTTTGATTAATATAGCTATTGGATTTGTTTTGATGAATAAGTAATTGTAAGTATGCTCTTATCTCCTGTTCGGATAATTCTAAAATATCCTTATTTGGATACTGATTTATGAACTTCTCAAATAACGAGATATATATATTACAGGTGTTTAAGGCATATCTTTTGAGTTCTAATTTCAGAAGATATGCTTCTGGCACATACTTATAAGAAGCTGTTTTAGTTCTGTTTCGATACCGGTTAACATCTACAGGCTCATTATCTCGTATAACTTTCTCTTTAAAAAAGGAATTTCCGTTAATCCAAGCCACTCCTCTAAATTTCTCAAAAACCTGATTTAAGTTTTCTTTGGTATGAATGATATACACCATTGCAAACTCTCTGCTCCACTTAGGATTGGGGAGTTCTTTTATCAATGCCTGGATCACCTTATCAGGATAAAACTGTAACCCAATCATCTTTTGGTTATTAATCAACAAATGCTTTAAAGTGATATGTTTGGTGAGGTTCATGATACAAAAATGCAGTATTTAAAAATCATAGTAGTATTTTAGTCGAATAACATTCGAATAGGATTCGTATACTATTTAATTAATTTGAGATTATGAATATATATCCACACTGCAATTCTAAAATTATCGGTAGATCTGATAAGAAATATTGCTCCATACATTGCAAATCTGCACATCAATATCAAAAACGTAAATGAGAGGAAGCTTTATATTACACAATTGATAAAAAACTTAAAACGAATCGTAAACTTTTAAAAGCGTATAATAAATCTGGGTTATCTACTGTGCGTAAAGAAAAATTGTTA
>NZ_CDSBKO010000148.1:0-1522 GCF_977115655.1 Aquimarina sp. | reverse complement strand
TTTTTTTTTTTTTTGTAAAAATATGTATTCAGCCTAAAAAATCGAACTTGACAGACGTTGGAGTTGCAAGCGAGCAAGCGAGTGGTGAGGAGTGCAACTTCAGCCGGTGAGAAAACACCTGCTAACCAAATCCTGGGCACAGAATGCAGTCATGCATGCTAGTCATGCTACCGTTTGCCTAGTCGAAGTTAACGCTTCGATTATACGGGCAGTTTGTTCTAGATGTGGGTTGCAGTTGAATGCGAGTACGGTACACGAATCCATATGTGGTAGTGGAGCAGGTTAAAGTGAACAACTTCAGGTGTCGTTCCCGACTTAAGTGTTGGGTGAAATACGACAAATACCTGGTTGATCCTGCCAGTAGTCATATGCTTGTCTCAAAGATTAAGCCATGCATGTCTCAGTACATTCCGATTAATGGAGAAACCGCGAATGGCTCATTACAACAGCCATAGTTTATTAGATCTTACTCAACTTGGATACCTGTGGTAACCTAAGAGCTAATACATGCAAGTAAGTCCTGACCGTAAGGGAAGGATGCATTTATTAGAACAAAACCAATCGGGCTTGCCCGCTCTTTGGTGAATCTGAATAACTATGCTGATCGCACAGTCCACGTACTGGCGACGTATCTTTCAAATGTCTGCCTTATCAACTTTCGATGGTAGTTTACACGGCTACCATGGTTTTCACGGGTAACGGAGAATTAGGGTTCGACTCCGGAGAGGGAGCCTGAGAAACGGCTACCACATCCAAGGAAGGCAGCAGGCACGCAAATTACCCACTCCCGGTACGGGGAGGTAGTGACGAAAAATAACGAGACGGTTCTCTAAGAGGCCCGTCATCGAAATGGGTACAATCTAAATCCTTTAACGAGGATCTATTGGAGGGCAAGTCTGGTGCCAGCAGCCGCGGTAATTCCAGCTCCAAAAGCGTATATTAAAGTTGTTGCGGTTAAAAAGCTCGTAGTTGGATCTGCGCTCTAGGTTGGTGGTCCCCCAAATGGGTGGTACTGCCGTACCTGGGCTTTATTTCTTGTTTTCCCTTGGTGCTCTTCATCGAGTGCTCTGGGTGGCGAGAACGTTTACTTTGAAAAAATTAGAGTGCTCAAAGCAGGCGACTTGCCTGAATAGTGGTGCATGGAATAATAGAATAGGACTTCGGTTCTATTTTGTTGGTTTTCGGAACTCGAGGTAATGATTGAGAGGGACAGACGGGGGCATTCGTATTGCGACGTTAGAGGTGAAATTCTTGGATCGTCGCAAGACGCACAACTGCGAAAGCATTTGCCAAGGATGTTTTCATTAATCAAGAACGAAAGTTAGAGGTTCGAAGGCGATCAGATACCGCCCTAGTTCTAACCGTAAACGATGCCAGCTAGCGATCCGCGGGAGTTATTCTTTGACTTCGCGGGCAGCTTCCGGGAAACCAAAGCTTATGGGTTCCGGGGGAAGTATGGTTGCAAATCTGAAACTTAAAGGAATTGACGGAAGGGCACCACCAGGAGTGGAGCCTGCGGCTT
>NZ_CDSBKO010000147.1:0-1524 GCF_977115655.1 Aquimarina sp. | reverse complement strand
AGGTATTTCTATGTTAAATAGAGCACTAGCGCAATTTGGGCTTTCTGCTTCTGCTACAGATCCCAAGAAAAAACGAACCGTAACCATGATGACAGAAGATTTAGTTGCTTATGGTACGGATGGGGATGGAGAAATGCCAGATTGGATAGATAGCACAGGAATTTCTTATAGTAATGTAAAGACTAGTATTTTAGGATTAGCTACATCAAATAGTATTTATAAGGAATTAGTAAATTCCATTCCAAAAACAAAAGTAGTTCTAGGTGCTTTTGATGATGCAAATTTAACTAACTTCTCCAGTCAAACCAATACATTAGCTTCTTATGGTATTAAGAAGGTTTATCGAATTACGTATGTAGACAAATTTGTAAGAGCTAAAAATTTATCTACTGGAATTGGATTTTCTTTAACTTTCCTCTCAATATCAAATGACACATATGCATATAGAAATAACGTAATAACAAAAAACAGACTTATATCTAGAACTTCAAGTAATGTTTTTGGTTTCGGTATAGGGCGGCTTTTAGGAGCGGGTCCAGGTGCATTATTTGGTGTTGGTGCTGCTGCAGTAGAAAAAGGATATGACACATTTGTCGATCCTAATGGACCAGTACAAAGAAATTTAAACTTTAATTTTACCCTTCCAAATATTAATAGAGGATTTAATATGTTTCGTTAAATTTCAAAAAGACAAATGAGAAAAGAGTATAGTAATCTACCATATAAGAGAGTGTTTTTTTATAGACCACTCATAATTATGGTAATAGTAAGTATTAGTGTATTTTTATTTTTTCTAATCAACAATTCTATAAATACAGTTTTGGCAATAACTCAAATTGCCTTATTATGGGGGGTGATTGGATATTTAATTCCATTACTTATTCTATTTTTCAACTATCAAAAAGAAAATAGTAAAACCATTTTGGTAATACTGAACGGCGATAAACTTACATATAGAAAAAAGAATAGATTTATTGAATTCACTTTATCCGATATAGACAAAGTAGTATTAAACCTTTCTTTTCCTTTATATCATAAAGATATACGACTATTTTTTTGGGATGAATATTATTATGCGGATATTAAACTAAAAAATGGGGAAAATATAATAATTACCTGTCTATTATGTGATGAGATAGAACAGATTATTCCGAGAAATTTGATAGAAAGAAAAAGACGCATTTTTCAATTGATCTCTAGTCCTGACCCAGAGTCTATAAAATATTCTAATAAAGAATACAATGATAGAGTCAAAAGTCTAATGATAAAATTTGAGAAAAAGTCTAAATCAGAGTTGAAAAATATTGTAGATAATAAGGATAAATTTCAAAAAGAAGCAGTTGAAGCTGCAAAAAATCTTTTAAAATTTTCCTCACTAGTTGATAAATTGTAATCTAAAGGCTGAGTTCTATTATGCGTTAGTGCCAGTTTGTAACTGGTACCGTACCAGATTAGCGGGTATTAATAGTAAAAAAGAAAAATCCACAACGTTGTAAAAGATGTTGTGGGTTTTAAAGTTCTTTG
>NZ_CDSBKO010000146.1:0-1796 GCF_977115655.1 Aquimarina sp. | reverse complement strand
CTTATTGCAATCTCTTTGTACACCTTTTTCTCTTTCTGCTCGGTTTCTTTAAGCTGTTCTTCTAATTTGCCTAACTCTCCCTTTTTATCTTTGATGATATGTGCAAACCCTTCTTTTTCTGGCAACTCCAGCAATTGTGGGGTAATATTTGTTGGCAGCCCTTCAAAACGATATTTTTTGTATTGAATTTTAATGGAATCGTTATCTTCTTTAGGTTTCTTTTCTTTCTTTTTTAAATTAAGCTTTGGTTTTTTAAGCCCGAATGCATAATTGTACCCAAAAGTTGCGGTAAACTCACTTAACTGCCCATTGTTACCCCCGTTTCTAAACAACTGTATGGCATTCAAATTAAAATTATGTCGCTCTTTTAAGGTATAGGTAACTGCTCCTCTTAGATTGATTACATTGGTATTAGATGTAGCACTGGTAGAACTGTTGTAGCCCGAGGATAACCGTACATTCAATGTTTTTTCAAAATATCGTTTCCCTACACTTATGGTGGGTCCCCAAGTGGTAGACTCTTCTCTTCCTATAGTGTTATACGTACCATTAACCGAAGTGCTGATGTTCAGGTTTCTTTCTGAAAAATCTATGGTATGCCCTATATTCATATTATGAAAGGTAGAAGCATCGCCTAATCGCACTACGCCTCCTTGCTCGTTAGATACATCGTTTAATGCATAATTGGCAGTAAGGTTTTGCCTGGATGTTTTTTTATTAGAAAGCACATAGCTTATCGTTGCTGTTGCGGTTTGGGAGAGTTGCTTATAATCCAGTTCTTCTATCTGCTCGTCTAACAGATCGGCATCATTAATTTCGTCAAACTGATTGGGTTTGATATTGGTAAAGGTGCTAAAGTTAGAGTACGATCCTGAGATATTCAATCTCTCGGACAAGGCAAGGGTAGCGTTTAAAGAACCTACAGTACGATTGGTGTTATTGGCTTTTAAATTATCCAGATCATCCCGTTGGTACCCAATATTAAGTGCCAAGGTTAGCCTGTCTCTAAAAAAGGTATTAGAGGCATCCAGAGTAATGTTTTCGAAATCGTTGTTAAAATAATACGCTCCCAAAGTCTCATATCCCGGATCGATACGCTCGTATCCTAATCCAAGATTCACTCGTCCTATACCATATCCTAAGCGTGTTTTAACAGCGTTATAATATTCGGTAGAGGTACGGTTATTAAATAATACTGCAATAGGAGCTGATTCGATACTTTCGCTCTCTTCTGCTCTGGTATCTTTAGTGATCGCGGTAGATGCGTATTCTGCTTGCAGACTAAAACTTTTTCCCAGTTTAACTTCTCCTTCTACACTTACTACTAAATTTTCCTGCGGTAAGACTCCTTTGGCTTCAGGGATAGAGTCTATAGAGTTTGGGTTGTCTTTGGCATAAAAACCAATAAGCCCTATTTTATATCGTTCTTTTTCTACACTGGTTTTTAACCCATATCCCATACGGCTGAATGCGGGAACGGTTCTGGGATCTCCATCATCTGGAGTAGCTTTTAGCAATTGCCCAAACATGGCACTTATTTTAACGGATCCTGGTGGAGTTAAATCTACTCCTCCTCCTGTAAATTGATGCCCGCTCAGGGTATATGGAGAAAAGGTCATACTTACATTACCTATATGCCCTGTGATCCATTTATATTTGGGGTGCAGGCTTATTCTATTAAAATCAAAAGGTAACTGGTAGCCTAAGTTCTCTCCCTGATTAGAAAAACTATACGATATGGGTAAGGAAAAACTGTAAATGTTTATGTTAAGTGCGCCTTGTAAAAAATAGGTATA
>NZ_CDSBKO010000145.1:0-1808 GCF_977115655.1 Aquimarina sp. | reverse complement strand
CGAGGGTTGCAACCCTCGATATTTTTTTGTTACACACTTCGTGGCTTAGTGCCCATTTTGTAATAAAAAAGCAGGCCAAATTCTTTAGTGAAAACTTAGAATTTAGCCTTTTTATCGTATATAAAGATATAATATTAAGGCTAAGTTCTAAAAAGGATATGTTTTACGCTTTATTCTTTTAAAATTTAACCCTATTTAACAAATCACATCAGCATAAACCTTCAAGGTTTTAAAAACCTTGAAGGTTTAGAGGTTTTGGAAACCTTGAAGGTTTATAATTATATCCCTGTATAATTAGAAGGAGTTATTTGTTTTAATTCAGATTTTATAGCGTCAGAAACGTCCAGGGTTTCAATAAAATCTGCAATAGATTTTTGAGTTATCTTTTCGTTGGTTCTGGTTAATCCTTTTAGAGCTTCATAAGGATTAGGGTATGCTTCTCTTCTAAGAATGGTTTGTATAGCCTCAGCCACTACAGCCCAGTTATTTTCAAGATCCTGAGCAAATTTTTCTTCATTCAGTAAAAGTTTGTTCAACCCTTTTAATGTTGCCTGAAAAGCAATTAATGTATGCCCAAAAGGAACCCCTACGTTTCTAAGTACGGTACTATCTGTAAGATCCCGTTGTAGTCTGCTTACTGGTAATTTTGCAGAAAGATGTTCAAATATAGCATTTGCTATACCAAGATTTCCTTCGCTGTTTTCAAAATCAATAGGATTTACTTTATGTGGCATAGCCGAAGAACCAACTTCGCCTTTTTTGATTTTTTGTTTAAAATAATCCATAGATACGTAAGTCCAGATATCTCTGTCCAGATCCAGTATAATGGTATTAATTCGTTTAAGACCATCAAATAATGCTGCCATGTGGTCATAATGTTCTATTTGTGTAGTAGGAAAAGAATGGTGCAACCCTAATTTTTCTTGTACAAAACGAGTTCCAAAAGCTTTCCAGTCAATATTAGGGTAAGCTACTTTGTGAGCATTATAGTTTCCTGTGGCTCCTCCAAATTTTGCAGCACTGGGGATATCTTTAAGTAAGTCAAATTGGGCCTCTAGTCGGGTTACATATACTTGTATTTCTTTTCCTAAACGGGTAGGAGATGCTGGTTGCCCGTGTGTTCTTGCCAGCATTGGTATTGCAGACCACTCTTTTGCCAGCGATTTTAGTTTTTCTAACAGGGTATTGTATTCTGTAATATATACACTACTTACGGCCTCTTTAATACTTAAAGGTATTGCAGTATTGTTAATATCCTGAGACGTTAACCCAAAATGTATAAACTCCTTGTAGGATTGTAAGCCAAAGGCATCAAATTTTTCCTTAATAAAATACTCTACAGCTTTTACATCATGATTGGTTATTTTTTCAATATCTTTTATTGCTTGTGCATCTTTACTAGAAAAAGAAGTATAAATTTCTCTAAGTTTATCGAATAAAGAACTATCTACACCTTGTAGTTGTGGTAATGGGAGTTCACATAAAGCAATAAAATATTCAATTTCTACAAGTACCCTATACTTTATTAGAGCTTCTTCACTAAAAAAAGGACTAAGAGATTCAGTCTTTGATGCATAGCGACCATCAATAGGAGAGATAGCCTGCAAAGGAGATAATGACATAGTTTTATTTTTTTGAAGCTGCAAAGATAATTTAATTAATCACGAATCACGAAGTACAGAGGATGAATTTTATAAGCTGCTGATTTATTAGGTGTTTGAGTCTGTAGTTTTTTAGTCTTTGAACCTTTGAGTCTTTGAATCTTTGAATCTTTGAGTCTTTGAGTCTTTGAGTCTTTGAGTCTTTGA
>NZ_CDSBKO010000144.1:0-2082 GCF_977115655.1 Aquimarina sp. | reverse complement strand
GTATGCATCCGAGCAACTACAGTATAGAATTTTCTTGATATCCAGGTAGTAATTCTTCTAATTTTTGTATGCTATGATCTGGTATTTTTTCTAAGGTATTAGCGAGCCATTCTCTTGGATTTATGTTTTGCATTTTGCAACTTCCAAAGAAAGAATACAGCATTGCTGCATTTTGTGCTGCTTTGTGTGATCCACAGAATAGATAGTTTTTTCTACCTATAGCCATTGGTCTTATGGCATTTTCTATTTTGTTATTATCTAGTTCTATTTTTCCATCCAGAAATATATTCTGGAGTTTATGATATTGGTTCACAAAATAGGTCATTGCTTTCCCAATAGCGCTTTTAGGCAACACATTATATTGTTCTTCTGTAATCCAATCCTTGATCTGTTGCAATAACGGTTGTATCTTTTCAAGGCGTAATTGCTTGATTTTTTCAACATTTTGCTCTGACTCTTCTTTAATAGTTCTTTCTTGGAGATAGATTTCTCTGAAAATAACTAATGCTTTTTCTGCACGTTTTTTATCATTGTCCAATGCATCGTAGAACTTTCTTCTGGCATGTACCAAACATCCAGCAAGTGTTATAGCAGGATCTGCTCCAATTTTGTCATATACTGTATACCCATCGCATTGCAAATACCCTGTATAATCTGCAAGTAATTCTTTTGGACCGTTTTGCCCACGCCCTTTACGATAATTAAAAAGTACTAGTTTGCCTATGGGATCGTGATAGACCCATTGATATCCTTGATGTGTACTGCCTTTTTTGTCGCTCTCCAATACTTTGATTGGTGATTCGTCAGCCTGAATGTAATGGGAATCGACTATTTTTTGTTTTAAAACATTGTAGAGTGGTTCCAGTAAGCTGCAACATCCTGCCATCCAATCGCTCATAGTACTTTGTGAGGCTTCCCATCCAAAATCACGTTTAAACATCTGGATTTGTCTATAAAACGGAAGGTGATCTACATATTTGCTCACTAGAATATGAGCTAACAAGCAAGCCTCTACAATAGATTTATCAATAGGACGAGTTGGAAGTTCTGCTATTAGAACACCTTGTCCATCTGCTTTAGCATATTTAGGGCGAATCGTTTTTCGTTTAATAAGACTTGCAGGAGTATATTCTAGAGTTTCTGTTACTTCTTCTCCAATCTTTTTTAATCCTGTGGTATCCTCTTCAGGCTCAATAATGACTTCCCGTACGGGAAGATGTTCTGGTAAAGCATTACGCCCTTGATGTTTTTTCTTATCCCTGCTATAGGTGATTGTTTCTTGTGGAACTTCATCTGGAATAGTAACAGGATCTTCAGAAAAAAGAGTAAGTTGATCCACTACAGTCTGGGTAATGAAACTCTCGGACTTAAAACCATTAATCAGCTTATAAAGCCCTGCCAGTTGTTCTTCTAAAAAAGCTATTTTCTTCTTTTGATTCTTAGTTTCGACAAGTAGCTCTTGGTAGGTCATCTTGACCCGAAAATAATAAAGAATAACTAAATTTCCATATTTTTTTGAGGTTCTTTATATCTTTTTCTCCTATCCATATTGGTAATAGACACACCATCAATCAATAAAACTAATTGAGAATAATCCAAAGTAATACTTCCTGTAGATGTATCATATGAAGGTAATTCAAAACTACCTTGTTCCAAACGCTTGTAATATAATACAAAACCACCTCCTTGCCAGTGTAACAATTTTGCCTTGTTACGTAGTTTATTGACGAAAATATACACAGAACCATCAGTAGGACTACTTGCTAGATCATTACTTACCAAATTGGATAAACCATCAAAACTTTTGCGCATATCTACCGGATGGGCATATAATCGAAAACCTAAGGAACTACTCAAAGAAAACATAATTATACAGGAATTTGAATTTCTAATCCATTAGGTAAATGAATCAAGATAAAACGTGAGGTTGAAACTTCAGAATCTCCCACTTCTATTGGGATAAAAGAACAGGACGCCTCTGAGATATTATTAGACTCCTTTGATAACTTGTTAACCCAATAATGTAGCTTACCTTTAGTTAATCCCCGAGATTGAGCAAATGCTTTTTGGCTTTGACCTGAA
>NZ_CDSBKO010000143.1:0-2197 GCF_977115655.1 Aquimarina sp. | reverse complement strand
GTAAGCCTCCGAGCAACTACGTTGTGATTTTTTCTTGATATCCTGGCAGTAGTTCTTCCAGTTTTTGTATGCTGTGATCGGGTAATTTTTCTAATGTGTCTGCTAACCATTCTCTGGGATTTATGTTTTTCATTTTACAAGATCCGAAGAATGAGTACAAGATGGCCGCATTTTGAGCTGCTTTATGCGATCCACAGAATAGATAGTTTTTTCTACCAATGGCCATAGGTCTGATAGAGTTTTCAATAAGATTGTTATCCAATTGGATGTTACCATCTAGGAATATATTTTCAAACTTGTGATATTGATTTACAAAATAGGTCATCGCTTTTCCGATAGCACTTTTAGGCAATACATTATATTGTTCTTCTGTAATCCAATCACGTATTTTTTGTAATAGTGGTTGTATATGTTCTAGGCGTAAGGTCTTAATTTTTTTAACATCATCGTTTGCTAGTTCTTTGATTTGTTGTTCCTCTTTGTAGATTTCTCTAAAAATAGCAAGTGCCTTTTGTGCTCTTGTTTTGTCATTATCTAGTGCATCGTGGAATTTTCTGCGCGCATGTACCAAACATCCAGCTAAGGTAATGTTTGGGGCTGTTCCTATTTTATCATATACAGTATAGCCATCACATTGCAGATATCCACTATAGGATGCGAGCAATTCTTTAGGTCCGTGCTGTCCACGCCCTTTCCGATAATTAAAAAGTACAAGTTTTTGAATGGGATCGTGATAGACCCATTGGTACCCTTGATGTGTACTGCCTTTCTTGTCACTGTCCAATACTTTGATCGGGCTCTCATCGGTTTGAATATATCCAGAGGTAAGTATTTTTTGTTTCAAGACATTGTAAAGTGGTTCAAGTAGCCTACAACATCCTGCCATCCAATCACTCATCGTACTCCCAGCTGGTTCCCATCCAAAATCACGCTTGAACATCTGTATTTGACGATAGAAAGGCAAGTGATCTACATATTTGCTTACTAAAATGTGTGCTAATAGGCAGGCTTCTGCAATAGATTTGTCTATAGGGCGACTAGGCAATTGCGCAATCAAAATACCATCACCATCTTTGTTTGCATATTTAGGACGGATCGTTTTTTTCTTTACCAGACTGGCTGGGGTATACTCTAAAGTTTCTGTTACTTCCTCTCCAATTTTGATAAGACCTGTAGTATCTTCTTCTGGCTCTATGATTACCTCACGTACTGGTAGGTGTTCCGGTAACGCATTACGGCCTTGGTGTTTTTTCTTATCACGGGTATAAGTAATCGTTTCTTGATTTGGCTCTTCTACTATAGTAGTAGCTTCTGCAAATAAGGATAATTGTTCTAAGTCTATTTCCTGTAGAAAACGTTCTGATTTAAACCCATGGATAAGTTTATAAAGACTAGCCAACTGTTCCTGTAAAGAAGCAATGGTCTTCTTTTGAGATTCATATCCAGCAAGTAACTCTTGATAGGTCATAACAATGACCAAAATAATAAACAACTGCTAAACTACCATCTGTTTTTGTGTTTGTTTATACCTTTTTCTTCGCTTAATATTGGTAATAGACACTCCGTCAATCAATAAGACCAATTGAGAATAATCCAAAGTAAGGCTAGCTGTAGTAGCATCATAAATAGGCAATTCAAAACTACCTTGTTCTAAACGCTTGTAGTACAATACAAATCCACCGCCTTGCCAGTGCAACAACTTGGCCTTATTGCGAAGCTTATTAATAAAAATATAGACTGAACCATTGGTAGGGTTACTCTCCAGATCATTGCTAACCAAATTGGATAGCCCATCAAAACTTTTCCGCATATCTACAGGATGAGCATACAACTTAAAATTTAGTGAACTACTTAATGCAAACATCACATAGGGATTTGGATCTCCAATCCATCTGAGGTGCGGATTGTAATAACTTTCGAAGAAGAAGATTCTCTACTGGTCATTTCTAAAGGTATAAAAGAAGAAGTTTCTGGTGATGGAATGGATTCTTTTAATAATTTCTTGATCCAGTAATGTAATTTACCTTTTGTTAGACCATGAGCCTGGGCAAAAGCCTTCTGACTTTGACCTGAATTATGGTATGCTGATACCAACTTATGCATCCGTGTAGACTCTGATGATTTAGACATATCTTTTTTTAGCAAAAATAGCCGCAAGCATAAATCAAATCAAGATGTACTTAGACGGAAGGATACA
>NZ_CDSBKO010000142.1:0-2203 GCF_977115655.1 Aquimarina sp. | reverse complement strand
ATGTAGTAAAAAGAGATGGTCGTAAAGAGCCAGTTATGTTCGACAAGATTACCGCCAGGGTAAGAAAATTATGTTATGGGCTTAACCCCTTGGTAGATCCGGTAAAGGTAGCTATGCGGGTGATAGAAGGGTTGTATGATGGTGTAACGACAAGCGAACTGGATAATCTGGCTGCAGAAATAGCTGCAACCATGACCATAACACATCCTGATTATGCAAAACTTGCCGCCCGTATCTCTGTTTCTAATTTACATAAAAACACAAAAAAGACATTCTCAGAGGTGATTACAGACCTTTATGAGTATGTAAACCCCAGAACAGAAAAGAAAGCACCCCTAATTGCAGATGATGTATATGAGGTTATTATTGCCAACAAAGAAAAGTTGGATTCTACCATTATTTATAACCGGGATTTTGGATATGATTATTTTGGTTTTAAAACATTAGAGCGTTCGTATTTGCTCAAGATCAATGGAAAAATAGCAGAACGCCCGCAACACATGCTAATGCGGGTTTCTATAGGGATCCATCTCAACGATTTGGATGCAGCGATAGAGACCTATGAGTTGATGTCCAAAAAATATTTTACCCATGCCACCCCTACTTTGTTCAATGCAGGGACACCAAAACCACAAATGTCGTCCTGCTTTTTATTGACCATGAAAGATGACAGTATAGATGGGATATACGATACCTTAAAACAAACAGCAAAGATCTCGCAATCTGCGGGGGGTATAGGATTGTCTATTCATAATGTTAGAGCTACAGGGTCTTATATTGCAGGAACCAACGGAACCTCTAATGGTATTGTACCAATGCTTAGAGTGTATAACGATACAGCCCGTTATGTAGATCAGGGGGGTGGAAAAAGAAAAGGTTCATTTGCTATTTATGTAGAGCCATGGCATGCCGATATCTTTGATTTTTTGGATCTTAAAAAGAACCATGGTAAAGAAGAAATGCGGGCACGGGATCTGTTTTATGCCATGTGGATCCCGGATTTGTTCATGAAACGGGTGCAAGAAGATGCAGAATGGACATTGATGTGTCCTAACGAGTGCCCCGGCTTATTTGATATACATAGTGATGCGTTTGAAGAAGCCTACCTTCGTTTTGAAGCAGAAGGAAAAGGCAGAAGAACTATAAAAGCACGCGAGCTTTGGGAAAAAATACTGGAATCCCAGATCGAGACCGGTACCCCGTATATGTTGTACAAAGATGCCGCTAACCGTAAATCCAATCAAAAAAACCTGGGTACTATTCGTTCTTCTAACTTATGTACCGAAATTTTAGAATATACCAGCCCGGATGAAGTAGCCGTTTGTAACCTGGCCTCTATTGCATTGCCCATGTTTGTAAAAAACGGGGAGTTTGATCATAAAGAACTGTTTAGAATTACCAAACGGGTAACCAAAAACCTGAACAGAGTAATCGATCGTAATTACTATCCTGTAAAAGAGGCAGAAAACTCTAATGTACGTCATCGCCCAATAGGGTTGGGAGTACAAGGATTGGCAGATGCATTTATACAATTGCGATTGCCATTTACCAGTGATGAAGCAAAGAAACTAAACCAGGATATTTTTGAAACCTTGTACTTTGCAGCAGTTACTGCATCGATGGAAGAAGCCAAAGAGGATGGCCCTTACCAAAGTTATGAAGGGTCTCCTATTTCTAAAGGAGAGTTTCAGTATAACCTATGGGGATTAAAAGATGAAGAATTAAGTGGTCGATGGGATTGGGGCAAATTAAGAAAGCAAGTGCTTAAAAATGGCGTTCGCAACTCATTATTAGTAGCACCAATGCCAACAGCATCTACCTCTCAAATACTAGGAAACAACGAAGCATTTGAGCCATACACCAGTAATATTTATACCAGACGGGTATTATCAGGAGAATTTATTGTAGTTAACAAACACTTATTGGAAGACCTGGTACAATTGGGATTATGGAACGATTCTCTTAAAGATGCCATTATGCGGGCAAATGGATCGGTACAAGATATAGATGGGATTCCGCAGGATTTAAAAGAGTTATATAAAACTGTTTGGGAGATGAGTATGAAAGATATTATCGATATGTCCCGCCACAGAGGGTATTTTATAGACCAGTCACAATCCTTAAACCTTTTTATGGAAGGTGCAACCATGGCAAAACTAACCTCGATGCATTTTTATGCATGGAAAAGCGGTTTAAAAACAGG
>NZ_CDSBKO010000140.1:0-2393 GCF_977115655.1 Aquimarina sp. | reverse complement strand
TCTACCTAATAGAAAAACTAAATCAAGTAAACCGACCTTTTGCAACGGTCTTAAATCTTTTATGCCATTTCATGATGGAAGTAAAGGGGTATTTTGCTTTTACAGATATTTAATCCTCAAAAAGATACAGCTTAACTTAATGAGATTGATAATCCGGGTAAAACACCTTTTTTCTGCCCAACAGGAAATCGTTTATCTGCACTTATCGTTTACTTCTCTCTTCTGGCAGCAAGTCATTTTTGAAAGGGTTTTTTGTAAAAGGAAAGATAAGTTGTTTAACAAACCCTTTGGGGAATGATGCGTCAACTAATCCTGTTCCTTTTGGCCATTTATTATCAGGAAGATAGTAGGTTCCAAAAATTTTGTCTATAAAAGGAAACACAACCGCAAAATTATTTCCATAATGTTCTGGTTCTTCACAATGATGCCAATGATGGTATTGAGGCGTGGTAATTATATATTTTAAGAACCTGAAATTTATACTCGTGTTAGAATGAATTAGAACTGCATGAACTGCAATAAAAACAATATATACATTGAATGTTAAGGTTGAAAAGCCTAAAACATAAAGCGGAATGTATGAAATGCTTCTGGTAAAGAAAATATCTATAAAATGAGTGCGTGATCCGGCAAGCCAATCCATATTTTGTGTTGAATGGTGTATAGAGTGAAACCTCCACAGGTAATGATGAGAGTGAAAAAACCGATGAGCCCAATATTGAAATATATCGGTAATTAGTAGTGCCAGAAATAACTCAATAACAAATGGTAATTCTGAAACAAAAGCGTGAACCTGATCCAGATTCATCCAACCAAAAAATGCTACAGCAGGTTTTTTAGTTAATACCCCAAATAGCTGAATTGCCAGATGGCTTATCCCAAAGTAGACAAGATCTGTTCTCCACTCCTTATGAAATTTGGATTGCAGCTTGTTTTTTGGAAAAGCCAATTCTATTGGCACAAATAATAAAGCCATTATAAACAGATCTAATATAAGCCAATCCAAACCAATACTCCATTCTATTTTTTCTACAGCACGTCCTTCAACACTAAGTCCGCCAAGAACAATAGTAAGTACCCCCAATGCAATTCCGATTACAGCATTTTTATTGTTTTTTTTAAGTAGTATACCAACTAAAGCAAAAAGAAACGTTCCGATTACGCAACCCAGCATAAGATTTTCAACCATTTCTGCAGTATATATTTCCCTAAACTCTGCTGTTGTTAGCTGTTCCGGAAATTTAAAACATAGTATTGCAATCAAAGTAAGGGATCCAAGAAATATTGAAACTGCTCCACTAATTCTTCCTTCGCCTACTTGCATTCGTTTAATTTGGTTTTTCATTCTTCTTATTTATGGTTTAAGATTTTTATGTGTTGTCGCAAAGCAGAGCCGTGGTTTATACCTGTTTATGTATGCTTGCAAATATAATAAGAATATGCCATTAGTATGTATTTCTTTGTGTTTAGTGGTTTGTGTGCAAAGCTTTTTTTGGTATGCCTTAGCAGATTATAAGATATTCAGGATGTTTTCATAATTAATTAAACCTGCTTTAAGCAGTAGAACTTCGTAATGAAGCTTGAAGATGCCATAAATACAGTCGTTTTCTTGATTTTAGTATAGCATCGCTATGGTTAAATTAAAAAACGAAGCAAAGCGTCTGTATTTGCAGTAGCTACAAGGTGTAATAGATTTTCTATTGTTTAAAGCAGGTTAAAGGCTATTGGTAAACAAATAAAATGAGAACTTTTGAACTTCTTAATGGAAGTTTTTTTATTATGTAAAGTTGGTTTTAAATCAAAATATGTTTTCTAAAACATATTTAAAAGTTTATTAAAAGATTATATATTAGTTTTTTGGTAGATTTTTTAACAAAATGTTAACTATTTTTTGTAAATTGTAGTAATCAAAAATGAATAAGATATTTTTGCCTATGAAAACAAACAAACTCTTTGGTTTATTAATCTGTGCTCTCCTCTCTTCCTATACATATGCCCAAGTTAGCATTGGAAGCCCTTTACCAGATAACTCAGCTCAATTGGACATAACAGCATCAAACAAAGGACTGTTAATTCCCCGTATAGCTTTACAAAGCACAACAGACAAAACAACAATTGTTAACGGAAATGTAAATAGCTTAATAGTATATGCAACACAAACTGTAAATGATATAAGACCAGGTTATTATTATTGGGAAAATTCATCATGGAAAAGGGTTGCCAACAATGAAGATATTACGTTATTAGAAACATTAACAACCATTATCGAAAACACCAATGGAACATTTACTTATACAGATGAAGACGGTTTACAGACAATTGTTAATATAAAAAATTTAGAAACCCTTACCACACTGGCACTCAATGCCGACGGGTTCAACCTGGACTATACG
>NZ_CDSBKO010000139.1:0-2447 GCF_977115655.1 Aquimarina sp. | reverse complement strand
GGTGAAGTCGTAACAAGGTAGCCGTATCGGAAGGTGCGGCTGGATCACCTCCTTTAGAGACTAAAGACAGAGAAGTATCTGTCAGACGTCCGCACAAGTGACCTGCATTCGAAGCGTCCCGCAAGGCGGAGCAATCCGCACGCTTTTCAGCGATACCACGGGGCCATAGCTCAGCTGGGAGAGCACCTGCTTTGCAAGCAGGGGGTCGTCGGTTCGATCCCGACTGGCTCCACCAACTGGCGAAGACGCAACAACGGGTCTGTAGCTCAGGTGGTTAGAGCGCACCCCTGATAAGGGTGAGGTCGGTGGTTCGAGTCCTCCCAGACCCACCACGTTTCGAATGAATGTCGCGCACACTTAAAGATATTTGACGGGCCTGGCGTTGAAGCCGGCCCGAAGTTCTTTGAAAACTTGGGACGTAACGAATACGTTTGAGACGAATGTCCAGACGTGTCGAGAGGCTAAGGCGGGCATCGAAAGATGCCAAATTGAGTGTATAAGTCGTTGATATTCGCGACGACATGGCTCCGAGGCGACTTGGGGTTATATGGTCAAGCGAATAAGCGCACACGGTGGATGCCTTGGCGGTCAGAGGCGATGAAGGACGTGGCAGCCTGCGAAAAGCGTCGGGGAGCTGGCAACAAGCTTTGATCCGGCGATGTCCGAATGGGGAAACCCACCCGAAAGGGTATCCTGCAGTGAATACATAGCTGCTGGAGGCGAACGCGGTGAACTGAAATATCTAAGTAACCGTAGGAAAAGAAATCAACCGAGATTCCCTGAGTAGTGACGAGCGAACGGGGACTAGCCCAAAAGTCGATAGAGTTCTAGGAAAACGGTCTGGAAAGTCCGGCCATAGAAGGTGATAGCCCTGTATTCGAAAGGGCTCTTTCGATGAAATTGAGTAGGGCGGGGCACGTGAAACCCTGTCTGAACATGGGGGGACCATCCTCCAAGGCTAAATACTACTGACCGACCGATAGTGAACCAGTACCGTGAGGGAAAGGCGAAAAGAACCCCGGCGAGGGGAGTGAAATAGACCCTGAAACCGTGTGCGTACAAGCAGTCGGAGCCCGCAAGGGTGACGGCGTACCTTTTGTATAATGGGTCAGCGACTTACTGTCTGTGGCGAGCTTAACCGTATAGGGGAGGCGAAGGGAAACCGAGTCTGAATAGGGCGCATAGTCGCAGGCAGTAGACCCGAAACCGGGTGATCTAGTCATGCCCAGGGTGAAGGTTGAGTAACATCAACTGGAGGCCCGAACCCACTCCCGTTGCAAAGGTAGGGGATGAGGTGTGATTAGGAGTGAAAAGCTAATCGAACCCGGAGATAGCTGGTTCTCCTCGAAAGCTATTTAGGTAGCGCCTCATGTGAATCTTCCTGGGGGTAGAGCACTGTTATGGCTAGGGGGTCATCGCGACTTACCAAACCATGGCAAACTCCGAATACCAGGACAGAATGCATGGGAGACACACGGCGGGTGCTAACGTCCGTCGTGAAAAGGGAAACAACCCAGACCCACAGCTAAGGTCCCAAATTACCGCTCAGTGGGAAACGATGTGGAAAGGCACAGACAGCCAGGAGGTTGGCTTAGAAGCAGCCACCCTTTAAAGAAAGCGTAATAGCTCACTGGTCGAGTCGGTCTGCGCGGAAGATTTAACGGGGCTAAGCGGTAAACCGAAGCTTGGGGTGCATACTTCGGTATGCGCGGTAGAGGAGCGTTCCGTAAGCCTGCGAAGGTGGATCGAGAGGTCTGCTGGAGGTATCGGAAGTGCGAATGCTGACATGAGTAACGATAATGCGGGTGAAAAGCCCGCACGCCGAAAGCCTAAGGTTTCCTTGCGCAACGTTAATCGGCGCAGGGTGAGTCGGCCCCTAAGGCGAGGCAGAAATGCGTAGTCGATGGGAAGCTGGTTAATATTCCAGCACCTCGCGTAAGTGCGATGGAGGGACGGAGAAGGTTAGGTTGGCCGGGCGTTGGTTGTCCCGGTGAGAGAGTTGAGGCGGTGCCCTTAGGCAAATCCGGGGGCGCAACGTTGAGACTAAGGACGAGTCCTTTAGGACTAAGCAACCGATATCACGCTTCCAGGAAAAGCTCCTAAGCTTCAGCTTACGCAGACCGTACCGTAATCCGACACAGGTGGGCAGGATGAGAATTCTCAGGCGCTTGAGAGAACTTGGGTGAAGGAACTAGGCAAAATAGTACCGTAACTTCGGGAGAAGGTACGCCCTCCATGGTGAATAGCTGAGGAGGGCCGCAGTGACCAGGCCGCTGCGACTGTTTATCAAAAACACAGCACTCTGCAAACACGAAAGTGGACGTATAGGGTGTGACGCCTGCCCGGTGCTGGAAGGTTAATTGATGGGGTCAGCCGCAAGGCGAAGCTCTTGATCGAAGCCCCAGTAAACGGCGGCCGTAACTATAACGGTCCTAAGGTAGCGAAAT
>NZ_CDSBKO010000138.1:0-2561 GCF_977115655.1 Aquimarina sp. | reverse complement strand
CAAAGAACTTTAAAACCCACAACATCTTTTACAACGTTGTGGATTTTTCTTTTTTTTTACCAGGTATACCCGCCAATCTGGTACGGTACCCGACAGAGTCGAGCACTAGCGTATACTAGGACCCAGGGGGTTAGTAATTACCAGCAAAATATTTCTTTTTCTTCTTTGCTTGATATCTTCTATAGAAACCAAGAACAGTTAGAGTAAAAGTAAATATTGGTATTGGATAACCAAACAACCAAAAATTATTCCATCCTACAAGAATCAAATCTGAAATTATGCCTAAAATAGTACGATTATATAGACTATGTGTTGATTTAAATCCATAATTGGATATCATATATTTTCCTGAAGGAAATATGAACTTCGTATAATTTTCTATACTATCAAATTTATTAAATTCTAAATTTTTATTGAAAATCAATTCGTAATATTCATAAATCTGATGTCTTAATTCCTCAGGTCTTTTTTTATTTTTCTTATCTGTTAATATATCTGTAATATTTAACAAAGAATAAAAATGGATACTCTTTTTTATTGAGTTAGTATTATCTAATTTATTTAACAGATTAATGAGTTTGTTTTTTTGAGCTATTAGAATTTGTTCATCCATATCAATTAATTATTCGAACATACCAGCCCCACCTCGTACTATTTTGTTAAACACCTTAGGCCCTTTAAAGAATAAATGTTTTGAAATATCTATATCTTTAAGATTTTTCGGATTCATTAACGTTCTATACACATGTTTATTATAAAGTAAACTTCTTATAGGTTTTGGAGTGTTTTTAAAATAAAAAATGCCTAATGAAGCTACAGACGATTGGAGGTAGACATTACCGTAAGCGTTCACATATGTATAGGCATATATGCTATAAGCTTGATAAGAAGCATATCCATTAGATACTACACTTCCAACAGTATCATGAATAGCATAACTACTAATCATAGATCCTCCTGCAAGACCCAAAGATCCTCCTACACCATATATGGTTGCATTCATCCAAAAATTTCCTACCCCATTTGGATCCCAACTTTCCCAGCCAGCATTATAATTACCTGAAAACCCATCGAAATGACTGTTCCATCTATCTCTATATGCACCAGCAAGACCAAAATTCAAATTCTCATTCATGGTCCAAGCAAAACCAGAAGGGAATTTATTCTTGTTTACTGCTTTGATAACCACTTCATCCAAAACAGCCGTTTCCCCACCAAAATTTGGGAAACTATACGGATTACTCTCGCAACAACTATTAGCAGTTAAGTTTCCTCCTAAAGTATCAAGCCCAGATTGTAGCATGGCTAGTCCAGACATACCACTACGGTTTGTATCACTCATAGATACCCCTACAGAAGATAAAGCAGTCCCAAAACTAACAGCATCACCATTACTGTTTTCATACTGCCCTGTGTTCCAGTTATAACTTACTCTACCATCATTACGATAGTCTCCACTATTTACCATTCTGCCTTCTCTGATCTCATGGTGGCTACCACCACTGGGGTCATTATAATATACGGGATTGTTCCCAAAGGCATTGTAGGTGGACAACCCATGATGGGTAATAGGGTCGATACGGTTCCATCTTGCGATGGTTGGATCATACGATCTAAGTGGCATCTCGTACCAGTTTACCCCAAAGGATTTTATATATCAAAGAACTTTAAAACCCACAACCTCTTTTACAACGTTGTGGATTTTTCTTTTTTTACTATGTATACCCGCCAATCTGGTACGGTACCAGTTACAAACTGGCACTAGCGCATACTAGGGCCCAGCCTTTAGATTAGCAAAGTAGAAATATTACTTAAATAAAATCATGATAATGATGATGAGATTTCTTTTTTACAAGAAATCAACATAACCAAACATAAAATTATTATCTTATTCATCTACTCTCTTTATTTATATTATTAATAAATCTATTGTATTGTGCGTTATTTTTAAAAATCAAGCGCAATAGAGCTGGCTTGAAAAAAGTTCCACTGTGATTTTTAAGCTTATTTCTTCCCTCTCCTAAAATTTGGAATTCAAATTGCCAAACTTTTCCAATACCTTTAGTTGGTCTTAAAGAATGAGCTGTGGTTACTCTTTCCCCTTTTCCTAGGTTTGCTACAATTTCAATACTACCTCCGTCATAATTTATTTCTCTAGTCTTAACTTGAATATCAAAACCAACTAGATCACTTGTTTTAGAAACAAAATCAGTTATATAGACTGCCTCTCTAGCCGTTCCATTTGTAATCGCTTCATTTCTTAACCTAATAAGGTTTCCTATATTTTTTACTAATTTTTTATAAATAGTCTTGGCATTATCTCTATTGAAATCAATTGGATCAAAACAGCCTCCATCTTGACATAAACTTAATTCTTTATTCATCAAATTGGCATCATTAGGGAAATCTTTAGAGAAGAAATTCTCCCCAAATTCTTGTTCAGTATCTCCAAAACTAAGCACCCATTTTTCTTTCTTTTTTGTATGAGCCGAAGCAGAAAGCCCATATTGCGCTAGTGCTCCATTTAACATAGAAATACCTGACAATCCTCTATTTCTATT
>NZ_CDSBKO010000137.1:0-2765 GCF_977115655.1 Aquimarina sp. | reverse complement strand
TTATCTGTGATTCATGATGAAATAGGACCGACAAGCGAAACCAATATTAATATAGATTTTTCGTACACAATTCCATTATCAGAACAAGCAAAATTGAGTTTTGGTTTAAAAGGGGGTGGTCATTTGCTGAATATTGATTTTCAACGCTTGAAGCAATTTAACAATAATGATGTTCTGTTTGGGAGCAATATAGACAACAAGTTTAGTCCCAATGTAGGGATAGGTGTGTACTATCATACAGATAAATTTTATTTAGGACTAAGTGCACCTAACCTTTTAGAAACAGATCATTTTGATAAAAGCACTACTAGCAGCGATAGTAACGCCTCTAGTTTTTTGGCAGAAGAACGTGTTAATTATTATTTGATTTCCGGTTATGTTTTTAATATCAGTGATGACGTAAAATTTAAACCAGCGGTATTAACCAAATTAGTTTTTGGATCACCTTTGCAAGTAGATGTTTCTGCTAATTTTTTATTATATGATAAATTTACTTTGGGAGCGGCGTATAGATGGAGTGCTGCGGTAAGTGGAAATATAGGATTTCAGATATCCGATGCTATGATGATTGGGTTTGCGTATGATAAAGAAACTACAGAATTAGGAAATACAACTTTTAATGATGGAAGTTATGAAGTGTTTTTAAGGTTTGAATTGTTTAAAAAATATAATAGAATGCTAACCCCAAGATTCTTTTAAGAGAGTTAATCTTTAGCCCAAAGATAAAAAAGTAATCATACAAAATTTAGTTTTTAGATCTTATATAAAAACGACCACATCATGAATTTGAATAAATACTTTATAAATATTACGATAAGTTTGTTATTATCTTGTGTTGCATTTTCTCAGGAAAAGCGTTTAGCTAAAGCTGATGAAAACTTTAGTCGTTTTGCCTTTGTTGATGCTCGAAAAATTTATCTTCAAGTAGCAGAAAGTGGTTATACTTCGCCAGAACTATATAAAAAAATAGGAGATTCCTATTATTTCAATGCCGACTTAGAAAAATCTGTGGAATGGTATGAAAAATTGGTACATGAATATGAAGCTCAAATAGAACCCGAATATTTATTTCGTTACTCTCAAAGTTTAAAAAGTGTAAAACGTTATGAGGATGCAGATATGATTATGGAAAAATTTAAGATATTATCTGGAAATGACCAACGTGCAGAATATTTTGTAAATACAAGAGATTATCTTAAGTTTATAGAAATGCAATCGGGCAGGTACAACCTGAAAAAACTTTACATAAATTCTGAATATTCAGATTATGCGCCTAGTTTTAACTATCAGGGGCAATTAATTTTTGCTTCCTCCAGAGAAGGGAAAAATAGGATGACAAAAACCATACATGAATGGAATGAGATGCCTTTTTTAGATTTGTATACATCAGATATTTTGGGAGAGCGCAGGGCATTAACAACTCCGGAAAAAATAAAAGGAAAAATAAATACCCGTTTTCATGAATCCTCTACATCGTTTAGTAAGGATGGGCAAACGATCTATTTTACAAGAAATAATTTCACAAAGAAAAAGTTAAAGTCTAATGTAAACGGGACAACCCTTTTAAAGTTATACAGGGCTACTTTAGATGGTGAAAAATGGACTAATATAGAGGAGTTGCCTTTTAATAGTGATGAATATTCGATAGCACATCCAGCTTTGAGTGCAGATGGTAAAAAACTATATTTTGCAAGTGATATGCCAGACAGTAGGGGACTTTCTGATTTATATGAAATAGATATTTATGAAGACGGTACTTTTGGAGAACCAAAAAACTTAGGAGACCGTATTAATACAGAAGGCAGAGAAACTTTTCCTTATGTTAGTGATTCAGGTAGATTATATTTTGCCAGTGATGGACATGTAGGATTAGGGGGGCTTGATATATTTGTTGCTGTACCCGAAATCTCAGGGTATTCTATTCCGTATAATATAGGAGAGCCAGTAAATAGTTCAGAAGATGATTTTACTTTTGTTCTGGATGAAGATACCAAGATAGGTTATTTTGCCAGTAACCGCTCCGGGGGTAATGGAAATGATGATATTTACAGCTTTGAACAAACAAAAGAGCTTATTACTACCTGCGCACAATATGTAAGCGGGGTTCTTACAGATGCATATACCAGAGATGTTTTACCTGGATCAGAAGTAATTTTGCTGGATGATAATAATCAGGAAGTATCCAGGGTAACAACAAATGGGAAAGGGCAATATAAATTAAATGTAGATTGTGGAAAAACCTATATTGTTAGAGGAACCAATCCAGGGTATAGTGCTACAGAAGCTTTATTAGAAACTAATTTTGCTTTAGAATATACCCACCAACTTCCTTTACAATTAGGGGAGGGGGGCTTGAACGAGGCAGAGCTAAGACCAGGAGGGGATCTTGGCAAACTGTTAGATTTAGAAATTATATTTTTTGATTTGGATAAATCTTTTATACGGCCAGATGCAGAAATAGAGTTACAAAAAATCATAGCAGCCCTTAAAGAATACCCTAACTTAAAAATAGATGTTCGATCTCACACCGATAGCAGAGCAGGCGATAATTATAATATGTATTTGAGTGAAAGGCGGGCAAAAAGCACTATAAAATATATTATTGACAAGGGACAAATAAATAAATCCCGGGTTACTGGCAGGGGGTATGGAGAAACCTCTTTGGTCAATAAATGCAAAAATAAAATACCATGCAGCGAAAAAGAACATCAGCAAAACCGAAGAAGTGAATTTATAATTATTAAATAATTAGAGGTTTATAACAC
>NZ_CDSBKO010000136.1:0-3237 GCF_977115655.1 Aquimarina sp. | reverse complement strand
CTATATTAATATTGGTTTCGCTTGTCGGTCCTATTTCATCATGAATCACAGATAATCCTATTCCTAAACGTTCTTTTTCTCCTAAAGGAGTATGTAAAGAAAGTGTTTGGGTACGCGGAGCACCATCCAAACCAACCCATTGACTTCGATGAAGTCCTAATATACTCATGACTCCTCTACTACCAGCATAAGCAGGATTAACACTAATAGTATTATATATATACTGGGTATATTGAGCATCTTGCTGCGCATAATTATTGTAAAATACAAAGCTCAAAAGCGTTGTAGCTAGTATTGTGTATATATTTTTCATCCGCTATGTTTTATTTTTTTATTAAACCCATGAAGGAAAGACCTCCCTTCATGGGAATTAAAACTTTGATTATTATCTGTTGATGTATAAATATCCTGCTCTATTTTTTCTTTCCCCCGATTCTAAGGTATATTCCAACACGTAATAATAAGTTCCCGCAGGTAGTTGATCTTTTTCTTCTATGGTAACTCTTCCGCTTGAAATACCTCTAAAGAAATTACCATCTCTTCCATAGTTTTCAGACTCGTATACCTTAACTCCCCAACGGTTAAATATTGATAAATTATTTTGTAACCTTTCTATTCCTGTGATTACAAATACATCATTAACCCCGTCTCCGTTTGGTGACATACCTGTAAAGACTGTTATCCCGTCATCTCCTTCTCCTGCAGGACCATTTGGTTCTAAATAATCTGGTGTCCCATTTCCATCGCTATCAAAAGCATCTTCCGGGTTTCCGTCTCCATTAGGGTCTGGATTTTCGTCTTCTGTTAAAATGCCATCTCCATCATCATCCGTATCCAAATAATCAGGAATCCCATCTCCATCGGTATCCGTATCTGAAGGATCATTATCATTATCATAATTTTCTTCAACAGTATCTACTCCATCTCCGTCATCATCATTATCTCTGTAATCTGGTTCATCCTCACTATCTGTATTATTAAGATCTGTACCAGGATCATTACCTACAATATCTCCATTTGGATCTCCATAACCCGCAGTATCTCCATCATAAGCATCATCTAAACCATCTCTATCCACATCATTACCACTAGGTAATGTATCTGGTTCTCCATCGTTATCATAATCAAAACCTTCAATTGAATCAGGAATACCATCATTATCACTATCCTCATCCAGATAATCTGGAGTATCGCTTCCGTCTGTATTTTCTGGTATTATTCCTTCATTACCAGTCCCTTCATATGCATCATCTAATCCATCTCTATCAGAATCATTACCCGTAGGCGATACATATCCATCTGTAGACTGTGCTTCCACATTATCTGGAATACCATCATTATCGGCGTCCTGATCAAAAGAATTTATAATACCATCTCCATCGCTATCTATTGTACCTTCTACAGTATCCAAAATACCATCATTATCATCATCAAGATCTATACTATCAGAAATTCCATCATTATCATTATCTCCATCAATGGTAATTGTTTCTTCGAGATCATCCGGTGTAGTATTAAGATCAATTTGATCAAGTGTTACATCTGTTATTACATTAGTAATGGTAGCTCCTGCCATGTTATTACCTACTGAAAAGCTTATGGTTAACATTCTCAATTCTCCAGATGGTATTGTTCCTACTGTCCAAACTCCAGTGCTTGCATTATAAGACCCTTGATCTGGTGTATCCGAAACATAAGTAATTCCTGCTGGTAACTGATCGGTAATCGAAACATTTGTTGCTTGTGCTGGTCCTGTATTAGAAAGAATAATGCTATACGTATAAACTCCTCCGAGCACATATGGCCCCGCCTCAATTATTGATTTAATTACTACAAGATCAATTTCTCCTATTACATTAATCTCTTCTTCCTGATCGTTATTAGTAAGATCAGGATCTGTTTGATCCATTGTATAGGTAATTACATTATTAATAGTGGTACCACTCGTTCCTATATCGACTGTAGCATTTATACGTAATATAGCTGTAACTCCTGCACTTAAGTTACCAATAGTCCAATCGCCTGTAACATTATTATAAGTTCCTAAACTTGATGTATTTGAAATATAAGTTAACCCTGCCGGAAGGAGATCATTAATAAGTAAATTAGTGGTTTGAGCTTCTCCATTATTACGTACTGTAATCGTATATGTAATTGTATCCCCCTCTGTCGGTGCACTATCATTTACCGTTTTGGTAATCTCTAAATCAGCATTATTACCTATAACGATATCTTCTTCAAGATCATTATTGGTAAGATTAGGATCATTTTGATCCATTACAAATGTGATTACGTTATTAATTGTATTACCACTAGTACCAGAATCTATGGTTACTATAATATCCAATGTAGTACTAGCTCCGCTAAGTAAACTTCCTATAGTCCAATTACCAGATGCCGGAGCATACGATCCTTGAGAAGGAATGTCATTAACATAGGTTACTCCTGTTGGAAGCAAGTCATTGATAACCAAATTAGTTACTTGTGCTACTCCATTATTAGTTACATCAATAGTATAAGTAATCGTATCTCCTTCATTTGGAGTAGAATTATCTACTGTTTTGCTCATTACCAAATCTGCATCGTTATTCACCACAATATCCTCACTTGGATCATCTGCAGTAGTATTGGTATCGGTCTGGTCTAATGTTACTCCTGTTACCGTATTGGTAATCGTATCTCCACTGGTACCTGTATCTACACTTGCTACAATATCTATAGTCGCAACTCCGGTGCTATTGATGGTTCCTATGGTCCAGATTCCTGTTCCGGATACATAGGCTCCTGCTCCTGTATCACTTACATAGGTTACCCCTGCTGGTAACAAGTCTGTAAGTACTACACTGGTTGCCTGTGCAGGACCGTTGTTGGTTACTGTTAATGTATAGGTAACGGTATCTCCTTCATTTGGGGTAGCGTTACTTACTGTTTTAGCTACCACTAAGTCTACTGCATTATTTACCACAATGTCCTCACTTGGATCATCTGGGGTGGTATTATTATCGATCTGGTCTAAAGTTACACCAGTTACCGTATTGGTAATGGTATCTCCACTAGTACCTGCATCTACCGTTGCTACTATATCTATAGTCGCAACTCCTGTACTGTTGATTGTTCCTATCGTCCAAACTCCTGTTCCAGATACATACGCTCCTGCTCCTGTATCACTTACATAGGTTACTCCTGCTGGTAGTATATCTGTAAGTACCACACTGGTTGCCTGTGCAGGACCGTTGT
>NZ_CDSBKO010000135.1:0-3332 GCF_977115655.1 Aquimarina sp. | reverse complement strand
AAGCCGTGGGCGCAATCGCGACGAATCTAGGGGGTCAAGGCGGGAATTGATCACTCCTGCGGAGACCGGGAGAGAGCGTCGCTCGAAGAGCCGTGATCGATCTTCACGTACGGGGGGATCCATCGACAGGCGGGAGGCGCTACACAAACGGCGGCGCAGTCGATCAAGGGAGCGACGTAGTCGGTCTAGAGACCGGCGAGACAGGAGACAAGGGGAGTCTCGGGGCCGAGACGAACGAGACACTAGAAGAGACGACAGCTCAAGAAGCGGTAGAGCATCGAAGGAGGCACGGCGAGAGGAACCGTGCACATCGTCCAAAGAGACAGAGCGTCCCCGAGAACTAAGATCGGTCGTTACGCGGGTAGTGAACACGGAAGGAGGGGTACTGAAAGTACGACCAGACGTACCGGAAATCCAGGTATCCCTGGAAAGCGACGACGGACGGAAGAAGCCCAAAGTGGCAGGTTCCGAGCGGGACAGCAGCTCGACCCCAACATCGGGAAAAGGGGGTATCCAATCACAGGAGGTGAAACCAAAAGGACGTGGTCGGGGAATCATGCTACCGGGGGCAAGGGTGAAAGCAGCGACGCCGCCTCCTCCGTTGACGTTGAAGGTGATAATCCAGAATGAGCTGGCGCAACCAGTCGATGATGGGCAAAGACCCTTGGCGGGAATGCGGGAGCAACAACAGCAACCGCAACAACAACAACAACTCCAGCAGCAGCAACCGGCAGGGGTTGCTCCGGCAAGGGCGCAGTACCCGGGAGCAGTGAAGGGGATGTTATTCTACGTGCGGAGGGTCAACAAGGAGCTGACCCCAGACCAACAATTCCGGGAACGGGCGAGATATCACCGGTGGCGACAGATTCAAGAAATCCGGCGGATATACGAGGCGAACGGACGTCAAGAAGGTGTGGGAGTCCGCACTTATGTGTACATCTTCTACAACGCGGAGTGGTTTTACAACTACCACCCGCGAGGATACATGTTGCGGCTGCATCGACGGTGGTTCCAGATGGAAGATTGGCTGGAAAGTGGGGAGACGCCACTCTCTCACCACATGAACGACAAGTTGAGGGCGATGGCAAAGATGTTCACAGCGGAACTGAAGACGGCGGGGAATCGATTCGGGAACTTGTCAATGGGACAATTCCTGTCGGCGGTGAACCTCATCGAAGTCACCTTCCGGGAGTGGCATATCGAGAACTACCAGCCAGCGTACGAACAGGGGTACGACGAAGCGTTGACGCTGTTGACACGGCGGATGCGGATGTTCGTCAGGTCAGCGGTACTGCGACCTGAATCATGGACAGGGTTCCTCCCGGTGATGGCGGTGGCGCCGTTGCACCTTCGGTTGTACGGGATCAGCCGGCCGAAGGACACTGCTGGATCAACGTGGGCTGTGGATAAATTTTTCTCAGACACGGAGTTTTGGGAACAGCGGGAGCTGATGCACGACGCACTGACGGCATTGCCAGTGGCAGACATGAACGAACGAACGGGTTGGGATGAAGACGACCCACTGCTAACGGGACTGTCAAAGATCACAACGCGGCTGTGCAATATGGCGATGGAGATGTATCAGCCGGTGGTACCATTGTGGGTGGATATGGAGGAGACGGATGAATTCCAAGGGGACATAGATATGGATGACGGCGGGTACACAGACATGGAGGACGAAGGCCTGCCGGAATAGCCAAAGAGCGATGTCCGGCAGGGCCATAGAGACTCATGTGGTGCGACAGGGGGCCGGTCTGGGTATGACAAAGAGGAGTGATAGTGAAATTTTTTTTGAGTAATTGAATTGATGATGTAATGTATGTACTTCATAGCGATGACAGTGGAAGTCATCGGTTTGTGGTGGGGGGGATGTAGTGATGCCTTTCACTAGTCCCCTATCCGCAAGACGACGGTCTGAAGCTGTCATGGCGTTGAAGTGCATTTTGTATGAAAATGCCATGATATTTTGTATTTTGCATAATATGCCTTGAAACTCGGGTTATTTGAAGTGCTTACTTGATACTGGTCATAATGATATGTCATTCCATGTATTTTGTCATGCATTGTATTGTGTATTTTTGTATACCTGCATGTAAATGGGGCTACCTCATTACCCGCTTACAACTCGGCACGTGCGGGCGTGCAATATTTACATAGCTAGGGCGCTAAAAAGCGCCATACAAGAACAGCGAGAAGCAACCACAAGGGAGACCGACGGCTTAGGCCTAGGGTATCGAACGACACAGGCAGAGACAGAGCCAATACGGCGCCTCCGAACTCAGTTTCGGTCCCAGGTGCAACCCAATACGGGCTGGGCCGAATCTGAGTTCACTTCGATAATTTTAGGGAATTATAATATACCATTTTGCTCGAAAACTCACATCCAGTCGACTTCAGAAAATCGTAGCGAGCTTGGTAGAGCAGTAGGTGGGTTTTAGATATTTTTAACGGGTTCCACGGCCCTTTTTACCCCAGAAAAAGTAGGGTTAGGCCCAATCCTTCTCGAAACGGGGTGTGGCGGACTCATTTGCTCGCCCGCGGACGTAATCTGACCACGAACGGGGGGAAGGTCCACAGCCGAGATCCGAGAACCACGAGGCCCATCGAGGCGTACCTAGGCTTAAAAGATAGCCCAAAACGGGAGCCTTAATATCAGTTATTTGTTTTACCATTGCCTGTGTATTGACTGAGTACTCGTTATTTTACTAACTGCCACTCGAAGATAATTACTAATAAAGAGATCTAACGGTGTTGTATTTTATCGGGGCGAATATCACTTGACAAGGGACAGCCGAACATCGAGAGCCCAATACGGGCCTATAAGAAGCAGAGAAGTTAATATGGGGGCCACGCCGTTCTGTCCCAAGTGATATTCGTGCCGCTAGAATTTACCAAAGTCAAGAAAAAGGAAAAGAAAAAGACCCCACGTTTTTTTTATTCACGTTTGGTGCGCTGTCAAAATCCAGGGACGGGTCACACAGACAAACGGACGACATAGTTCGATTCGTCAGGAGATTTGGCGTCGAAAAGGACTTGGGAGACAAATCGGTTGGAGGACATCCAAAGCTGCCATTGACGAAAAAGTGCCATTTTGCTGTTTTATTCACGTTTTGTGCTGTCAAAATCCAAGGACGGGTCACACAGACAAACGGACGACATAGTTCGAATCCTCAGGAGATTTGGCGTCGAAAAGGACTCGGGAGCCAAATCATTTGGAGGACATCCAAAGCTACCATTGACGAAAAAGTGCCATTTTGTTTTTTTATTCACGTTTGGTGCTGTCAAAATCCAGGGACGGGTCACACAGACAAACGGACGACATAGTTCGATTC
>NZ_CDSBKO010000134.1:0-3511 GCF_977115655.1 Aquimarina sp. | reverse complement strand
TTTGAAAATCAATTAGTTATCTAATTTAAGAAATATAACCCAATGAGGCAAAAATTGGAACAAACAACAAATAAGAAATTGATTTACAAACAAATAAAAAGAGGTAAACGTTAAGCTTACCTCTTTTGTGAGCCCGATAGGATTCGAACCTATGACCGCCTCCTTAGAAGGGAGGTGCTCTATCCAGCTGAGCTACGAGCCCGTAACCGTTTGAAACATCTGCAAGGTAAAAAAACCATGCCGTTTTTGACGTTTTCAGCGGCGCAAATATACAACACATTAGGGGTTTTGCAAGTATATTGAAGTATTTTTTTAAAAAATATTTCTTTTCTTTAATCCATGTTTTTTCTTCATAATAACATATTGCTTTGTAATTATTTGAGGTTCTATGATTTATACTAAGGATAATTAATATTTTTTTAAAGTTTAAAACAAACATATTTGAAGAAATTCTTTTAGATTACAAACAAAGTTTTGATAATTGTGTAAAAAAGAACTAATACCAGTTACGCTTTGAACTTATTGTAAAATAAAAATCCGCTATTTTTACGAATAGTTTTTTTTGGGTTATGGGCTTGATGATAAAATCATTTTTGTTTTTTTCATGCCCCATTCTTATATTTATTTGCCCTGAACTTAAATACTCAAGGCAAAAGTTTGTGACAGAATTTGATATCAAGAATAGCATTTGCACAGAGTTAAGTATTTAATTCCTGTTTAGTTTGGGGTCTCTTGCTCCCATGATTAAAAGCCATAAGCAAAGTGAAAATTCTCCTATATCTGCTGGTAGTGTAATATTGTTTATAAATACAGATTCATGATTAGGGAAAAGGAAATAATCAAAGAAACTTACTAAATCTCCTGCACACCCCAACATTAAAAAAACTCCAATTATTTTAGGAACTAATCCGGATTTAAAAATCATATAGCCTAAAGGAAATAAGTACATTCCAAAAAATATTTGATTCACAAAATATCCTTTACTATGAATGTTTTGAAAAAACATGGATAAAGTTTGTATTTGTTCAGTGTTAAATGCTTTTGAATAATTTTCATTTACCAATAGCTCCAAAACAGAATATTGATATAATGCATTTTGACAGAACATGGCAACAGATATTATTACACACAATAACAAAAAAAGTGAAATATTTTTATTAATGGGTTTAAAAATACAATATAAAATATAGGCGTATAAAAAAAATAGTGTAGACATTACCAGATCACTTACAAACCCTAAGCGAAAAAGGCCTTGATTTTCAATTATATTTTGAGTAGTTGCAAAGGAATCATTGATTACATATAGTTTTTGACGCACAAAAAACTCTGCAAATACTCCGGTTAATATTAAAAAAAGCAATAAAAAACCTGCTAATCGTCCCGTGTTTTTATACGAATTCATTTTTACTTGTTTAAGGATTAATACTTAAACAAATATTAATGAATACTTTTAGTAATACAATTTGAATATGCAAAGTCAGTAATCATGTCTGCATAATGTTACTTTTAAGCTGTAAAATATTTAAGCTTTACCGTTTATTTTCAGAAAAAAATATTCCTTGTACGTTTCTGAAACAGGAATGATCTGATTTGATATTCTTATTCTGCTACGTTCAATAAAATCTATCTTGTTCAGGGCAACCATATACGATTTATGCACCCTGCACACTATGGATGAAGGAATGATTTGTTCTAATTCTTTAAAATTTTGTAAAGTCATAATTTTTTTATCGATAGTATGAATTCTACGATAATCACGCATTCCTTCAATGTAAACAATATCGGCAAGCATAATTTTTTCCAGTCGGTTTTCTGTTTTTACGAAAATAAAATTATTTGAAGTGCTCAGATTATTACTACTCAAATTTTTCTGAGCTTTACTTACAGCTTGTAAAAGACGGTTAAATGTAAATGGTTTAAGTAAATAATCGGTAATGTTAAGTTCATATCCCTTTATAGCATGTTCCTGGTATGCCGTTGTAATAATAACCTGACTTGTTATTTCAGAACTTTCTAATAGTTCAATTCCGGATAATTCATCCATTTGGATATCTAAAAAAAGAATAGATACCTTGTTTGTTTTTAAATAAGCAAGACCATCTAGTGCATTATCAAATGTAGCACATAAATTAAGAAAGGGTATTTTTGAGACAAAATCTTTTATCCTCTCTAATGCCAAAGGTTCATCCTCTATGATAATACAGCTATACTTATCCATTGTTTATCGTTAATTGAACACTATAAATATCATCTCGATTGGTTATTTTCAATATATGCTCCTTTGGATAAATAAGATTCAGTCTTTTTTGAATCAATTCATTGCCCAAACCATTATTTTCTTGTTTTAGCCTTTTGTTGAGATCCAATTTGTTTGCGCATTTCAATTCTATTGATTTATTATTAATCGTTATAATAATTGTTATAGCATTAGCCAGTTTTTTATTGGTTGTATGTTTACAAGCATTTTCAATAAAAGGAATAAAAATCATTGGAGCAATAGTTTTTCCTTTTGGAGAGCCTGTTATTTCAAAATTTAGATAACTAGAATTAGTTGTTCTTATTTTTTGTAATTCTATATATTTTTTAATGTACTCGATTTCTTTAGAAAGTAAAATTTTTTCCGTTTTAGTTTCATATAACATAAAACGCATGATATCGGATAGCTTGTTTAAATATTCTGAAGCTTCCACTGGCTTTTTAAGTATTAAAACATCAATGTTATTAATAGTATTAAACAAAAAATGAGGATCTAACTGTGATTTAACCAGTGCCATTTCTGTTTCATGGTTTTTTTGTTGTAAAGCTTCTTTTAGTTTAATGTCATTAAACCAGGTTATACCACTTTTTAATATAAATGCTATGACTCCAATAATTGTTGTAATAAAGAAAATAGAAATTATACTTTCAACAAAATCTTCACGCCAATTATACAACCAGTTATCTCCATCAATTACCGATATAAAAATAGTTCCTGTAAAAGCTGAAACCAGAGAAGACAGAAAGCTGTAAACAATTGTTTTGTACCTGCTTTTATCTTTAAGATAGTTAGGAAAAACAAAAAGGTAGGATGTATAAAATGAAATAAACGAAGGGAGCAATGCAAACCCAAAAAGATACTTAAAGAAGAGGTTGATTTGAGCTTCCTGATATGTGTTGTTTTTAAATAAAAGCCCAATCATTATCATTATTAAAAAAAGATAACATATCCAAAAACCTATATGTAACAAGATAATAATTGGTTTTTTCACTGTTTCACCATCTATTTCTTGAGTTAAAACAAGAATCGTTTATTCTTGATGATTTTAATAATGTATTCGGCATACTCTGCATGTTTGTCTGCAAGATATAAAATTAGTTAAATTGAATGCGTTATTATAAAAGTATATTATACTATTTGCATTTTGAACTTATCGTTGAAAAAGAAAATAAGCTGTTTTTAATCCCTCATTGAGGGGCTAATACCATTTTAACTTTGAAATAGCACTAATAAATTATTTCTTTTTCATCTGTT
>NZ_CDSBKO010000133.1:0-3570 GCF_977115655.1 Aquimarina sp. | reverse complement strand
ACCGAAGGGCGAGCTTCGAGAACCTCAGCTCACAAATTCGAGAACCTCAGCTCACGGGTTATCATACACCGAAGGGTGAGGCTCTCGAACCCTGAGATCACAAATTATCATACACCGAAGGGCGAGCTTCGAGAACCTCAGCTCACAAATTCGAGAACCTCAGCTCACAAATTCGAGAACCTCAGCTCACGGGTTATCATACACCGAAGGGTGAGGCTCTCGAACCCTGAGATCACGTAGCGGAGTGCACCTCACTGCATCTGTTATTAAAGATTAAAATTAATACTTTTAATTATTCAACAAAAAGTTGGTACCTTTTTGCACAAAATCAAGCATACAAAAGATTGTTTGCACTAATTTTAGAAAATGAGAGTAGTTATAATACACTTTTTAATAATGTTATTCTTCATCTCTTGCCAAAGAAACAAAAAAGAAAACCCTGCTATTATAAAAGAAATTAAAAATGTGGAGAAAAATGTAGAACAAAAATTAGCCGCTTATTGCTTTTTTAAACTTGACGACAAATATTCTATAGAGAAAGACAGCTTAATTATTAATAATTGGCTAAAAGAAAAATCTCAAATGTTACTCAAAGAGGATTCTATTCCAAATATCTTCAGTCAAAATGGTGGTGGTCCAAATGGTGCGCAATGGAATCCATCAACAGACTTATATATAGCAATTTTAACACATTCTAAAGAATCAACTGAAACCCCAAAACTATATATAAACGAAAAATTATATAAAAAACAAGTCTATTCATTTAGTCCCCGTTTAATCTGGTATGCAGTAAAACAAAATTTTTGGGAACAAGAAATTAAAGAAATTGACTCCCTTGATATCCAGAAAATGTATCCGCCAGAGTTTTTGAATGGGATTACCAATGGAGAATTTCACCCGGTTGCAGATTTAAAATATGGTAAAATATTAAAATTTGAAATATCTTATAAAGAAGAAAAATTGACAAAGTTTTTTCACGCAACATACGGTGAATAATTGCTTACGCTCAAGTATTTTTACATCAAGTTTTCTGTTACATATCAAAAAATGAAAAATTTAAGTGTAAAAAAATTATTTCTAATAGACGGAATTGGAGCATTGCTATCTGCCTTTTTATTAGGGATAATTTTAGTGCGGTTCGAACATGTTTTTGGAATGCCCAGACGAGCATTATATTTTCTATCTGTTTTTCCGTGTATTTTTGCTTTGTATGACCTTGGCTGTTATCTATTAAGTTCTGAAAAAAGTAAAGTTCTACTAAAAATTATTGCATTTTTAAATATTGCATATTGTTTTATTTCTATCACCTCTATTTTTAAACACTACCAAAACCTGACTTATTTAGGTTTAATATATTTTACATTAGAACTCGCTATTCTAATCTTCCTAATTATTATTGAACTAAAAATTGCTTTCAATACAAATCTGGATATACAAGGGCAAAAGGAAACCAATAATTAATACGATTTGGCATAGGCAATACCACAAAAATCATCTATATAAACTAACCAATATGGTAAAAAAAACAATATTAACCTTATCTATTGTATTTCTATCTTACTTTTCATACAAAGGACTTAAAAGAGTAAATTTTAACTCAAATTTTGAAGTTGGACAACGAATAGATAGTTTAAATAATGTTATAGTGTTTTATAATGGTGGGGTTGACAATATAGTACAAAGAAATACAAAAGATGGATACAATCTTGGATATGAATACCAATGTGTAGAATTTGTAAAGCGATATTATTATGAATACTACCATCATAAAATGCCCGATAGTTATGGGCATGCCAAAAGTTTTTTTGACAAAAACATAGCAGATGGTAAAATAAATAAAACAAGAAATTTAACGCAATTTAGCAACCCTGGTATATCTAAACCAAAAAAGGGTGATATAATAGTAATGGGCAGCACTATACTTAATAGCTACGGACACGTTGCAATAGTATCCAAAGTAACGGCCAATACCGTAGAAATTATTCAACAAAATCCCGGTCCCTATTCTTCTTCCAGAGATACTTTTGAATTGATAAAAACTACAGACGGAAACTGGGAATTAAAAAATAAACGAATACTAGGTTGGTTGCGAAAGTAAAACACAAAAGATCTATTTCTAGCAAAATAAAAAGTCTGAACTATAATAGAAATATTATACCATAACCAATAATAAAAAGGTATTGTAAATATGGTAATAAAAATCAAATTATGATAATTATGGGTATAATTTATCCAAAAAGATTAATTCTGAAACAGGCGCAAACATTACCTATATTGTAATGAAACCATTAGAGTGGTTTTTTCTTATTTGTTTGTATTCTTTTTGTAATGCCCCTGAGCAAAAGATAAACAAACAGTATACAAAATAAAAAGAGGTTCATAATAGAAATATATAATTTGTATATTGCACATTACTCCTTTGAGATACAAAATTAATCTACAATAGATGTATAGTATATTAAAAAATAGAGAGTTGAAAAATCCGGTTCATATATTTTTATCTTTCCTGTTTATAATCAACCTTTATATTTCATTTGACTATGTAATTAACCAAAACCCTATGGTTAATGGTCATACTATTGAACTGTTGCTAACCCAAAACCAACACAAAAATAATTCGTTTGACAGTAATCAAATCAAGAAGCATTTTGCAACTCACCAACCTATAACATCTTACTACAAAAACCCAAAATTTGACTATCAAATCAACAGTCAGAATATACTAGAACATCAAAAATTCAGAGCTCAAATACAAACTGTTTTAAGTTACAAACCTATCCTTTTACAAATCGTTATCAACGAAATCTTTACTTCAAAAATCTCATTGTATTTAATCTAAATAACAGCTGACAATAAACAATTCAGTCTTTACAAAGAATTTTTATTGGAATTGAAAATGATTAATTATACAAAATTAATTTTTGATGAGAATAAAGAAATCCTTACGTTTTTTAATACTACTTTTTTTTATTGTGATTGCTTCTATCATTCCTTTTCCAATAAAATTTTACAGAAAAGATAATTTACCTACTTACATAATTGAGCAAATTGACAAAAAGGAAGAAGAGGAAAATACAGAAGATGAATATCTGGCAAGACGATAAACCAAATCTGGTGCCATCTAAGAAAGATCTTATAAACCTTTGTGATTAGGAAAAAGACACGGAAAAGAAATAATAGTAAACAGGCAATTACAAATAGCAAATGCCTTTGAAGAAATGATACAGGATTCTTCTCCTAAAATGCATCATTTAATTCGAACGAATTATGATAATTATGGGTATAATTTATCCAAAAAGATTAATTCTGAAACAGGCTCAAATATTACCTATATTGTAATGAAACCATTAGAGTGGTTTTTTCTTATTTGTTTGTATTCTTTTTGTAATACTCCCGAGAAAAAGATAAACAAACAGTATAAAAAATAAAAAGTCTGATATTTTATATTATATCCCAAATTTTATACTCTATATACAGGGTAAACACATTTAAAAAACTATTTTCACTTTAACCCTAGATTATGCAATAGAACTTCGTTATGAAGCTTTGAGATACAATGAACACTGTTGT
>NZ_CDSBKO010000132.1:0-3685 GCF_977115655.1 Aquimarina sp. | reverse complement strand
TAGTGATATTTATTTTAATAAAGGAGAATATAACCCTGGCAGTACCTCGGGGCAACACTTGCTTGCCCACGAATTGACACATACCCTACAGCAAGGAGCAGTAATTCAAAAAAAAGAAGTACCAAATCTTCAGAAGCAAAATGAAAACTCAACAGCACAAACAGCTATAGATAATATTTATGATGCACTAGATGGATGGACAGATTCTGATGATAGTGGCATTATATGGAAAAACTTTAAAAATACTTCAAAAGCAACAACCAATAAAATTCTATTAGGTGTAGCTTCAAAAGCTGGATATAGTGTAGATGATACGCTGGATTGGTTATACTCTGATATGGTTACTTCAGATTGGAACGAGTTGTTTGCACACTTGGTTAAGGTTAATGCATACCGGGCAGATAGACTTATTGCCAATCAAGTATACAGCTATCTGTCTGGGTATACATCAAAAAGTAATAGTAATTCAATTCTAAGTATTTATACAGGAAGTACTTCTGTTACCGGAGACCTTTTAGGAAAATCATTAACACAACTTCGATCAGTTACAGGCTATAATCGTAACGATACTGCCGAATATCTTTTTGGAGATATGACATCACTAGATGCCCATAAACTCTCTCTTCATTTCTTTGCCTCAGGAAATAGTATTGCGGCAAGTTATGCAGCGTACTGGATTGCATCCAAAATCAGGGACTTGATTTCTGGCTATACCGGTATTGCAGATAGCAGTGCTATAGTGGCTAATTTTGAAAGAGTCCCAAAAGAATTACGAAATATTGTTCTTTATGAACTAGACAAGATTTGTAAAGAAAAATGGGATCAGACGGCAGCAGAAGCATTAATGGAAGATATGCAACAAGCCGATTATGAAGAATTACGAGTATTAATGCCCGGGTTATTACCAATTTATAATATCGAAAAAAATTGGTTAGAGTGGGGTTGGGACAAACTTGTAAATGGGTTTGATTATTTAACATCTTTCTTAGAATACGCAGTTTGTGGATTGTTTGGGATTATTTGGGGTTTAATTACAGTAGTAATAGACATTATAGTTGCAATTGTGGATATTGTGATTGCGATAAAAGATATCATTGGATTAGTCATCTATTATGCTAGCGGAGGTAAGTTTTGTAAAGAAAATAAAGATCGTGTTTTTGGTTTCTTTAAAGCCATGGGAATGGTATTTGGCGCACCCGGAGATGCCATTAGCAAAATGTGGGGGGAACTTATGCTCGAATCCTCTTTGATAGAAGGACCTTTTACAGCATGTAAACAAGCTGTTTTTTGGACATCTAGGGTGGTCAACCTTATCGTCAACATCATTTTGATTTTTGCAGCAGGTTATGGTGCTGTCAAAATCGCATTAAAAGGGATAGAAACTATCGTTGCCCTTGCCCGTGCAGGGGAATTAATTAATGCCCTAAAAGCATTACCTGCCAAGATGTGGCAATCAATAAAGAGTCTGCCCCCCAAAGCTTCAGAAGCAATTCTGGCGGCAGGATCAAAGGTGGTAAACATGGTTAAAAATCCTGTCGAAATTATCAGCAATGTAAGAAACACACTAACATTGATGAGGATGGCTGCCGAAGATCCCGACTTTTTTAAGTTCCTAAGAGCACAGGCAGGAGAAGTCATTAAAGGAGAATCCGTTTTTTGGAAAGAAAGACGGGAGTTTTGGTTGAAGAGTTCTCAAAATATAGAAAAAGGACTTGTTGAAACCGAAAAGAAACTAGCCCTGGCTGTAGAATCCACAGTAGATGATCCAGCAAAAGCCGAAGCCATCATAAAACAAGCTGAAACAGAAGCTCGGGTAAGTAAAACGAATGCAAATGATGTTTTAGACGAAATCAATGGAAAAAAAACCACTACTCCTGAGACTAGAACCTCTACAAAGAAGGACGATAAACTGACAAGGCCCGGAGATAGAGATCATACAGAGTCAAAAGCTATTATTGGAAAACCAACAAAGGTATTCGAAAGAAAGTTGCATGATGGAAGGACTATTAAGTATTTTGATAATGGAACCATTAAAGTTTGTGCATCACCCTGTCAACCAATAAGAGTAAAATATCAAAGAACGCTCAAAGATAATCCTTCGCTTAATGACAGATTACAAGCTATAGAAGATTTATTTAGAACAAATCCAGATGCTGCAGCGGTTCAGCTAGGGGAACTAGAGTATAGTCTTATTCATAGAGAGCTAGAAGCAATAGGTATTTCTGGAGTTTCCAGAGACGTAATTGCTCATGGAGGTTGGAATGTTAGAAAAATATATAAACGAATGATTCATGAAGGGACTTTTTCAAATCATGGAAATAAACACTTTAGGGCAGTGAGAAGAGGAGGAAGTGTGATTGATAATGCCGAAAGTATGAGTAGTGGTGGCGGAGCGGCACAATATGTTTATCCTCATAGAACGATTACAGGCATGGAGAGGACAGCTTTATTAGATGGAGTATTAGCACCACAAGGAGGAGGCACTTTTTATAGATTTTATAAATTTGACAGAATAATAGGATATGATAATGGCATTCCTACAAGAATTATGAGAGCAGAGTATTCTTCCGGAAATATACATAGTCACCCAATAAGTCCTGCAAGATTAAGATCACAATATGGAATTTCTTTTCCTGACTAAATTTAAAATATGAAAACATTAGCACTCAAAAATATCAAACTATGTTCCTTAAGAATACCAACTGCTTGGGTAATGGTTTATAATAATTTTTTGGAGTTAGAGCCTGGAGATAATATTAAAATAGATGGAGTTTATGAAAATAACCCATGGAATCTTTTTACTCAGAATATGTTACAGATAAGCCATCAAAATTACCCTTTCATTATAGATTTAGGGTGGTATCCTGAAGCTTCTCCCGAAGGGTACTATGAAACTGTTTTAATAAAAGATGAAGATTGGGATAAACCGTATCGGAAAATGAAAACCCGAGATAGGCAAAAAGTAATTGATGAGATAGAAGAATGGATGGCAGAATTAACATTATTTCAAGGTGTAATTTCTCCTTGATAGCACTGCCCATTATATCATGCTTATTATCATATAAAGAAGAAATAATAAAAAGAGGGAAATTATGACAAAGGATATAGTAGAAATACTAAAACAAAATGGTTGGAATTCTTTTCCGAATGTTGCCACAGAAGAAGAAATAGCAAATCTGGAAAAAACTGCCCGCTCCGCAAAGTCTCCTGACTTCGAGGAATACAGCAACAAGTGCAACAGGGTAAATAAAAGAATAGTATATGCAAAAGATAAAATGATTTAAAAAACAACTAACAGATAATTGAAAACCGCAGAAACACATAAAAGCACCACTTCGCAAAGTCAAATTCAGGCAAAGCGGCAACCTTTCTTTAAAAAAGAAGGGGAAGGAAGCTTTTTTTCAAAATCTGCAGAAAAAACAACCCCATTTTTTAATAAAAACACACCCTCTGTTAAAGGGGAACAGGGAGGTATACAGCCCAAACTAACCATAGGCAAACCAAATGACAAGTACGAAGTCGAGGCTGATGCCATGGCAGATAAAGTAGTACAAAGATTAAGCGATCCAAAAAGCAATTCCCCTTTAGAAGGGGGTAAGGGGGATGTTTCTCAGACTTTTTCTCCTCCGATCCAAACCAAATGCGCTACTTGCGAAGAAAAAGAAAAGTTACAAAAAAAGGAAGA
>NZ_CDSBKO010000131.1:0-3881 GCF_977115655.1 Aquimarina sp. | reverse complement strand
TACCATCATTATCACGACACGTAGGCTCTGTCATGGTAGCTGTTACTATCAACTCCGGGTATATAGTAATACTTGCTGTATCTGTACACCCATTAACATCCCTTACCGTTAGCGTATGACTATTTGCACTAACATTGGTAATATTGTAAGTAAATGTATATTCATTTGGATTTCCTGTAGGTGTACCATCTACAAAAACAGGAGCATCAGGAGTACCCGTGTCTCCATCATCAATACCAAATTGTAATTGACTTTGACCTGTAGCAATAACAGTTAATGGATACATACTGTCATTAACACAAGGATCTACTACAAAAGCAGGTACACTAGTAAAAGTAGGATCTGGAATCACCGTTGCCGTTAAAGGGAATGGTCCCAATATGCAATTATTAGCATCAGTAACATATAAATCCCAATTAAGATTTATGGTTTGATCCAATATCACTACATTACTTGTAGAATATATACCTGGATTAGGGTTACCACTCTCGACTACCAAGAATCCGTAAGGTCCTGTACCACCTGTAACAGATACAATACCTTGTGAACTGGCATTACAATGACCATCAATAATTGTTGTTGTGTTATATGCAAATGGTGTAGCAGATTCTAAAATAGTAAATTCTGCAGCTGTGTTACATGCATCAGCCACTGTTATGTCTGTTTCTTCTACTCTAATTAAGTATGTACCTGGTCCAAAAGCAGATACATTACCTGTAGCAGTTCCTCCTGCTGCAACTGTTTGTGGATTACCTGCACTATAAATTATACCCACAGTTAGCGGATTAACTAAATCATTTGATCTATATATACTATAAGTAAGCTCTGTTCCTTGATAATTTGTAATCGTATAATCGATAGATCCATCTGTAGAACCTACACAAGTTACAGGGTTTTCTACTAATGCAATATTAATAGTAGATGGATTTGGTGGTGGTGCTAGTGTACGAATATCTGTACAATTTGTAGCAGTGTCAAGAACTTCAAATGTAAATGGTGTATCAAATGGTAAATTTGTAAACACGTGTGTTGTAGGTCCTGGAACTAAATTAACATAAGGTTCTGTTCCTCCCGGAGTATATTCTCGAATTTGAAAAGGACCTGTACCACCGGTAACATTTATTGTTGCAGTAACACCTCCTGAGCAAACACCTGATACAGAAGAAGTAATATTAAAAATAGGAGTCGTTGAAATAGAACCTGTAAAATCGTAATTACAATTATTGGCATCTATTACTCTTAAAGTATAATTTCCAAAACTCAACCCTGCAAAAGATACATTTGCTCCAGCTACTACTCCAGCAACCGGGTTAGTAGATCCCGTAGTTGCTAAACTAAGGTCTGCTGAATTTAAAAGACTTAAGGAATATGGTGGAACACCTCCTGTAATTCCGTTAAAGTCTATTTGGCCGAGTGTTATTCCTGCACCATTACAAACAATATCTGTAACAACAGTATTATCAACAATTACTGGTGGAGCGCTTAAAGTAACAGAAAAAGTATCTGTACAACCTTTAGCATCTCTTACCGTATAATTATAGGTGCCCTCTATTAAACCTCCATAAGTTGTTTGGTTACTAAATCCTAATCCATTAAAATCTACTTCATAAGGGCCTGTTCCAACTGTTGTATCTATATTAATTACAACAGCTCCGTCAGAATCTCCATTACATGTAGGGTTTGTAATAGTTGGAGCATTTACAACAGGATTTGGAGCAGGATTTACAGTAATTATTGCAGAGTCTGCTGTACAAGCAGGGCTTGCAGAGTCAATTACTCTAAATTGGTATGTTCCTGCTGTATTTGTAGTAAATGGTATTGCTCCTAAATAAGGGTTAAATCCTCCACCATTAATATTTATTTCTAATGATGTTGCACCATTTCCTCCAGTGGTAACTACATTAATTTGGGCATCTGCTATACATGTTAAATCATTATCCAAAATCGCCGTAATAGCCAATTGGTCATTTACAGTAAAATTAATTATGTTAGATGGACACACGCTTGCTGTGTTAAGAACACTTATTGTATGCCCTCCCGGAGTAAGATTGGGAACCTCAAATGTGTTTGCTGGTGCTGGTGCGCCCAAAAAGGTAACCGCTACCGGTGCGCCCCCATCTAAACTATAAGTAAATGGACCAATAGGAGCAGCTACACCAGGAGTTATAGTAACCCATTGTGTCGCACGATTAATTGGATCATAGCATGGATCTCCTCCTGTTGCAAGTGCAATTACAGGTGCCAACTCTTCACCAACTATGGCTTGTACGCTTTCCTCACATGCAGCAGCTGTATTGCCATCTCTAACAAAAACAGTATAAGTCCCCGGTGCTAAACCAGTAAATGAGTTAACCCCTTGATATGCCGTAATAACAACAACTCCTGCTGCATCCCGTAACTCATATTGATAGCCTCCTCTACCTCCATTAGCAGTAACGGTAATCGTACCGTCATTAATACCACAACCCGCAGGAGTAGTGACAGGAGCATTTATAGTTAAATCTGCAGGATCTGTAATTATTACCTGCGTTGTAGCTGTACAAAGTGTAGTGTCATCTGTAACCACAATATCATAAGTACCTGCTCCAATACCTGGTATCGATACCGGAACAGCAGTAAGAGTATTTCCTGTAAGAGAACCTGCTATAGTTCCTCCGGTAACAACATAACTATAGCTAGTAGATGTTAAGTCAATACCGGTAACCGTAAAGGCAAATGAAGCATTTGTATTTGTATCACAAGTAGGCTCTGCTGTAATACTTCCAGAAACCCCAATAGCATCTATTGGATCAATAGTATAGTTTTCTGAATATATACATCCATCTGTAGTGGTTCGTGCCTCAAAAGTATATGTGCCCCCTGCCGGTAATGTATAGGTTGTTGTAGCACTGAAAACTGTTGCACTAGCTGCAGGTGCCGCTATCCTATATTCAAAACTGGTAGCACCATTCGTACCGGTAGCACTAACCGTAACATCTGAAGTAAGTGCAGGGCACTGTACCTGAGTCTGAGCAAAAGTAAGATCTGTAACTTCCTGAAGCGGGTCTATTATTAGTTGCCCTAAATTAACAGGGCAAGCTGCCGTATTTGTATCCCGAATGTATACTGTGTATGTACCATCTGTTAAACCGGTAAATACCCCTGTGGTATTGGTAAAATCAACCCCATCGATACTATATTCATAAGAACCATTACCATTTGACTCATTAGAAACTGTAATTGTGGCCAATTGTGGTGTGGAACTAGAACCTGAAGCATCACAACGATAATCCTGAGTTATAGCTATATCGGCCGTAATTGCAGGCGGGTCTGTAATTGTCTCATTTAAAGGGGCCAATAAAGGACAACTGTCCCCATCCGTAACCGTTATTACATGATTACCCGCAGTTACATTGTTAAATGTTGCTGTAGTGGCACCTGTCGGTCCAACTATTACTTGTCCGGGTGTTCCTTGATTTAAAGTATAAATAAATGGACCATCTCCTGCGGTTATGGATACTGTTATAGAACCGCCATCTCCTGCACAAAAAGGATTTACTGCTACCGTACTTGCTACAACTTGTACATAAGGTGTAATTACAATTGGAGAGGAAGTAGCTGTACAATTTTGTCCATCCGTTACTCTAATCTCGTAAGTCCCTCCTGTATTTATAGCAACCGGAGAAGTAACCCCTCCTAGAAAAACGGTATTTGTACCTGCATTCATTACATCAAAAACATACGGAGCTATTCCTGTACCTGGCGTAACAGAAAATGAAATATTAGCATCATTAGTACACGTTAAATCGTTATCTAATGCAGCTGTTATCAATAATTCTGGATTAATAGTAAAATTAATTATGTTAGATGGACACACGCTTGCTGTGTTAAGAACACTTATT
>NZ_CDSBKO010000130.1:0-4068 GCF_977115655.1 Aquimarina sp. | reverse complement strand
AGGTGGTTCGAAGGGTGACTGAGGTGGTTCGAAGGGTGACTGAGGTGGTTCGAAGTGATAATTTATCACTTATACCTGTCTGCATATCGGCTCGAACCGATTTAATATCATATATAAGTGATAATTTATCAGCTCGAAGGGTCAAAATATCACTTCGAACCGATCCGTTATCACTTCGAACCGATACATTATCGGCTCGAACCACCTCTGGGTGGGGTCGACCCCATACCGACAAGGGGGTACCCCCTTATCGGTATGGGGTAAAAGAGCTAAAATCATGATTTTTTTGGCATAAACAGATTAGTTCTCTTTTTGCGTAGTATTAGCCTTTGTTGTTCCTAAATAGTATGAAACCTTAAAAAATCAGGCGTATATTTTGTCGTACAAATTGCTATATTTTTCTTTTATGGCTTTTCGTTTCATACTCATTTTAGGTGTTAATTGACCACCATCGACACTCCATTCATCGGGTGTTAGCTCAAACTTTTTTACCTGTTCCCATTTTCCAAACTTTTGGTTACAAAAGGATATTTCTTCTTCAATCCTTTCGATAACTATTTTGTTGGCAATTAAATCTTCAATAGATTGAAATGATATATTTTTTCTTTTTGCCCATTGCACCAAAAAATCAAAATTAGGCTGAATAATAGCTGCGGGCATCTTTTCTCCTTCGCCTACTACCATTGCCTGTTCAATAAAACGGGATTGTTTCAATTGGTTTTCAATCAAAGTGGGTGCAACATATTTCCCCCCGGATGTTTTAAACATTTCTTTTTTTCTGTCTGTAATCCTTAAAAAACCATCAATATCAATTTCGCCAATATCTCCTGTTTGAAAATAACCATTGGTCATTACTTCAGCTGTTTTTTCAGGATCTTTATAATACCCTAGCATTACATTAAAACCTTTTACAAGGATTTCCCCATCTTCGGCAATTTTTATGGTAACATCATCAATAGCTTTTCCAACTGTTCCTATTTTAAATCCTTTATTTTTGTGGTCATTAATAGATATTACCGGCGATGTCTCTGTTAGCCCATAACCTTCTATAATTGGTAAACCTGCGGCTGTAAAAATACATGTTAATCTTTGCTGCAAAGCTGCTCCTCCGGATACCATTACTTTAATATTACCACCCAAGGCTTGATGCCATTTAGAGAATATTAATTTTTTGGCAACGGCTAATTTTTTTTCGTACCACCAACCATTAGCACCATAAGGCCGGTATTTTAAGCCTAAATCAATTGCCCAAAAGAATAATTTCTTTTTAAGACCTGTTAATTCGCCTCCTTTTGCAATAATTTTATCATACACTTTTTCATATAAACGAGGTACAGCAGTCATTACCTGTGGTCGGATTTCTTTTAGGTTATCGGTCATTTTTTCTATAGATTCTGCATAGTAGATAGAGATACCAGAATATTGATATAGATAAATTACCATTCGTTCAAAAATATGACATAGCGGTAAAAAACTCAAAGCTTTGTCTTTTCCTAGTTCCAATGGTACCCGTTTTGCACATGCCAGCACATTAGATACAATATTTTTGTGAGATAGCATTACACCTTTTGGTTTCCCTGTAGTACCAGAAGTGTAAATTAATGTAGCTAAATCATCAGAAGTAATGTTGCTTTTATATATTTCTACCTCATTTTGATTACTGGTATCGTTGCCTAGGTCCAGAACTTCATTCCAATTTTTTTCGTTGGCTATATCATCAAAGGTAAATACTGCTTTTAATTTGGTATTTGCCTTGATTTGGTTGAGTTTTTCTAAAATAGTTACATCAGAAACGAAACAATACATTGCTTCTGCGTGATTTAAAATATATTCATAATCTTCTTTGGATATAGAGGGATAAATAGGTACGTTTTGTGCCCCAATTTGTAAAATCCCTATATCGCACACATTCCATTCGGTCCTGTTGGTTGTTGAAATGACAGCTATCTTATCGTTTGGTTTTACACCCAATCTTAAAAGCCCTCTACTAATTTTGTTGGATTTTTTTATGTATTCTTTTGTGGAGATAGATTTCCACTTCCCGTCATATTTGGTTACAAATGCTTTGTCAAGATCGTATGTGGTGAGTTGATATTGTGGAATATCAAAAAGACGGTGTATGTTGATAGGTGAATCCATTTTTAAACAGATATAGGTTTGTTTTAGTTGTTGAAAATCAAGGCTTTCTGATTTATGTCAAATCTATGAATTTGTTTTTTCATTCTTTTAAGCAATTACATTTTTCTTTTTTTGAATTTTTTTTTCTCTGAAAAAGTTAGAGGAATAGGTATTTGATTAAGAATAAAATAGGGCAAGTATAGTTGAGTGAAAAGAAAATATATGTTAGATGCTCTTTTGTAAACAACGAGAATGAAACTAAGCAGGAATGGAAAAAGGACAGTAGCCAAAAGTATAGAGGCTATTTATTATTACAGGTTTTTTTCTTGCCATTCGCTTTTTAAGATTGAATAAAAATCAACATTTAATTTTTCTCCATTTTTAATTTCACACTCCCTCATTGTCCCTTCATAAGTAAAATTAATTTTCTCTAAACCATTTTTACATTTCAAATTATCACTTACCACAAACCCTTCAATTCTGTTTAAATCAAGTTTGTTAAAGCCTTCTTCAAATAGTTTGGGCATTATCTCTTTTAATATACCTTTTCCCCAATATTCTTTTAGCAACCACAAACCAATTTCGGCTTTTTTATGGTCCTTTTCTAAATTATTAAATCCACCAGCTCCACAAAATTGATTATCATTCTTGTCATAAATTCCCCACCAAATTCCTGTTCCATTTTTCTTTAAATCACGATACCAATCCATTTGCTCTTTGGTATCTTCTATAGTAGGAAAATGCACATCATAATACCTTGTTATATCCGGGTTGGATAGTCCTTTATGAATGTTTTCAATATCAGAAGATTCGATTTCTTTTAAAAAATAATTTTTTGTTTTCATTAGCTTTTATATTACTAAATTTAAAGATATAATAATAGGACTATGTTGTTTCTATTGGTTTTTTAATTTCTATTATTTATAAAATTTGTCTTCATCTACTACGATTGTAGTTAGTTCAACAGTATGATTGTCGGGGTCTTTTGTATAAATGGATAAAAAATAATGGTGATCTTGAATATTGAAATCTAAATTGAGTTTAGCGTAACGTTTTTTTGCTTTCTCAAAATTTTCATTGTTTACATTAAATGCAAAATGATCTATTTTAACATTTCTAGATTTTAAGTCAATTTCTTTATCAGATGTATTCGCAGGAAATAGAGCTATTCCTGATTTATTTGCCAACATAAAAACAGGAAATTCTCCCCACTCTGGAAGTTGATACTTTTTTAGACCTAAAACTTTTTCATACCAATGTACAGATACATCTATATTCGCAACTCGAATTGCTACATGATCCAAAAATTCAATTTCAATTTTTTCGTTTGCCTCGGCCATTATTTAAATTCTTATTACCAAATAATTTTTATATTAAAATTACCATAAAAAATTTAATTTCTAAGAAGAGTATTTGGTATCTCTGGATATCGAAGTGATTTAAACTTTTTTCAATTCGCTATAAAAATGCTCTTTTTCACTCAATTTTTGCTTTTTCTTACCTCGTAGCACTGCTATGAAGTGCAAAAAACGCGTCAATTGATCAAAAAATATCTATAAAGAAAAAAACGAAGTTCAAGGTAAAAAACGCAGTCATAGCAGAGCTATGACGAGTATTTTTAACGTAGAAATTTGTTTTTTTACTAGAAATATTACTATTATTTTATGTTGATTTAGCTATAAATACAATTCGAGAAGCTCATTACCCATTATATAAATATTAATACTATAAAAAGATGAGGTTCCCGAATTTTGAAAAGGAACAGCCTTGAGGCAGATTCTCCAGGGTGGCTGGATTAAACCCAGATTATCAATGTCGTTAAGTTACCCTGTATCTTTTTGAGGATTAAATGTCTGTAAAAACAAAATACCCCTTTACTTCCATCATGGATTCCTGCCTGCGCCGGATGAACTGTGCTTAAAAACAAATATTTGGTTGATAATTTTCTAT
>NZ_CDSBKO010000129.1:0-4262 GCF_977115655.1 Aquimarina sp. | reverse complement strand
AACTTACCGGGTCCGGACACTAGAAGGATTGACAGACTGATAGCTCTTTCTTGATTTAGTGATTGGTGGTGCATGGCCGTTTTTAGTTGGTGGATTGATTTGTCTGGTTAATTCCGAAAACGAACGAGACCTTAACCTACTAAATAGTTCGTTTAATCAGACTCGCAAGGGTCATTTACATTGGAATGGTGATACTTCTTAGAGGGACTCTTTGCATTTTAGTAAAGGGAAGTTTGAGGCAAAAACAGGTCTGTGATGCCCTTCGATGTTCCGGGCTGCACGCGCGTTACACTGATGTCTTCAATAAGTTATTTTTCCTAGTTTGAAAAGACAAGGTAAACTTTGAAAAAGGTATCGTGATTGGGATAGTGCTTTGTAATTATCGCACTTGAACGAGGAATTCCTAGTAGGTACAGTTCATCAAACTGTGCCGATTACGTCCCCGCCCTTTGTACACACCGCCCGTCGCTTCTACAGATTGAATGCTGCGATGAGGACTCAGGATTTGCTTGCTGTTTTAGTCTGAAAGGATCATAGAGCAAGTGGAAAATTTGTTCGAATCTTATTGTTTAGATGAAGGAGAAGTCGTAACAAGGTTTTCGTTGGTGAACCAGCGGAAGGATCATTAATTGCTATTTGTCCAGTTTAGTTTGGTGTCTAATCAACCCAAACATTTTTACCTATTGGAAACTTGTTTCCAATTACAAATTTGACATCGAAAGATTGTAAAAACCTTGTGTTTTTTACTAAATCTCCCCATGACGAGAACGCGTAAACAAAAACAAAAAGGTTGTTTTAAACAACCTTTTTAAAAGACAACCATTGATAATGGATACCTCGGCTTGTTAATCGATGAAGAACGCAACGAACTGTGATACGTCTTGTGAATTGTAATGTTCTGTGAATCATTGAAATTTTGAACGCATGTTGTGCTGCTCAGTCTAAAAAACTGAGAGGCGTGTTTGTTTGAGTGTCGATATCTAATAATTTGATCATCTTTGATGATCTAAAATTGGTCTGTTACTTTGTAACTTGACTTAAAATACTAAAAGCACAATTTGTCAATCGGACAGGATTTTTCAAAATAAGCTTTTAAACCCTTTTTTTGATTAAGGATTGTTTTTCTGACTATTTGTACGTAAAATGGCTTCGGTTATTTTATTACAAAGAAATCTCTAATTCTTTCTTCAATCATTACACCAAAAAGTAGACCTCAAATCAAGCAAGACTACCTCCTGAATTTAAGCATATTAATAAGGAGAGGAAAAGAAAGCAACCGCGATACTCTTAGTACCAGCGAGGGAAGCGAGTAAAGCTCAAACTTAAAATCTGAGACTTGTTCTCCGAATTGTAGTGTATGGATTGGCATTCAATGTTGTAATAGAAGGATTAAGTAGAGAACACGAATCTCTCATCTTTGAGGGTGTGATTCCCGTATTTATTCTTTAAAAAGCATCATTGGTCATTCTTCGAGTCGAGTTGTTTGAGATTGCAACTCTAATACGGGTGATAGATTTCATCCAAAGCTAAATATTGGAACAAGACCGATAGCAAACAAGTAGTGTGAACGAAAGGTGAAAAGAACTTTGAAAAAAGAGTTAAAAGTGCTTGAAATTGTCAATGGAGAAGTGGATGCAATCTGTTAATTGATCGCGCCACAATTTAACGAAGTGATTCTTATTGAAGTAATTGAATTTTTACGATTCAATCTTTGATTCGAGTTATGGAGTTGGATGTATTGTTTGATCGAAAGTCAAATAATTTGTGCAAACCACAAAAAAGATTAGAAAGATGGTGGTATTGGAGTAATCTTGAATTACTTTAATGTGTTATAATTTCGTTTGAAATTATGGTTTGCAGAGTGAGGTTAAAACAACAAGGGAAACTGTGTAATTTTGTTGGTTGATTCTTATGAAATTCTTAATATCTGATTTCAGTATTGGGAACTAATGGGGGTTAATTAATAAATACACATTGTTGTATTGTATTTGACATGAGGGTCGTATCCAACCCGTCTTGAAACACGGACCAAGGAGTCTAACATAAGTGTGAGTTAAGGAGTGAAAAACTCTATGGCGAAATGAAAGTGATTCGAATTTGATCTTTAGAACCTTTTGGTTCTTTTGTGCAGGATTGACAGGTTTTTTTTAGAATTAACCTTAGTTTGAACATTTATGATGGGACCCGAAAGATGGTGAACTATGCTTGAACAAAGTGAAGTCAGAGGAAACTCTGATGGAGGCTTGAAGCGATACTGACGTGCAAATCGTTCGTCTGATTTGAGTATAGGGGCGAAAGACTAATCGAACCATCTGGTAGCTGGTTTTCTCCGAAATTTCCCTTAGGATAGCGGGCACTGATAAACAGTTTTGTCAGGTAAAGCGAATGATTAGAAGTATCTGGGTAGAAATGATCTAGACTTATTCTCAAACTTTAAATAGGCAAGTAATAATTGTTGAATCTTGATTGAACAATTTTTCGTAAAATGGACAGTGCTTTGTGGGCCATTTTTGGTAAGCAGAACTGGCGATGTGGGATGAACCAATCGTTTAGTAAAAGTGTCAAAATATGTGCTAATTTAGAAACCAGAAAAGGTGTTGGTTCATTTAGACAGCAGGACAGTGGTCATGGAAGTCGATATCTGCTAAGGAGTGTGTAACAACTCACCTGCCGAATGAACTAGCCCTGAAAATTGATGACGCTCAAGCATATTACTTTTACTAGACCGTAAAATTTATGTCAGATTTTACGAGTAGGAAGAGAACGTGAAGATAATGAAAAAGTTAAAGGGGTGACCCTTGATGGAATTTTCTTCAGTGCAGATCTTGGTAGTAGTAGCAAATATTCAAGTTACATTCTTGAAGACCGAAGTGGAGAAAGGTTTCATGAGAACAGCATTTGATCATGAGTTAGTCGATCCTTAGACACAGATTAACCTCGTGAATGTATCCCTTAACAAAGGATACCACATGTCGAAAGGGAAAATGGTTAACATTCCATTACCAGAAAACGAATTCGTGGCAACACATTTGAAATCAAAGACGTCAGTGTAAATTTTGGGAAGAGTTATCTTTTCTTTGTGACGAAATATAGACCCTTGGAATGATCTTGCATCGAGAATAGGTGACAATTTCGGTAAAGCATTCAAATCTTTTTGGGTGTCCAATCTTTTACAATGACCCGTGAAAATTTGATGGAAGTAAGTTTCGTTTCTGATCGTACTCATAACCGCATCAGGTCTCCAAGGTGAACAGCCTCTGGTGAATAGATTAACGTAAAATAAGGGAAGTCGGCAAAATAGATCCGTAACTTTGGGAAAAGGATTGGCTCTAAAGTACAGGAAATTGAATGATTTTGGAAAGAGATTAGATACAGCAAATTTAATAGTTTTTGGGGGCAACTTCAGAGGTTAGTGAATGGAAGTGAATTAAATAAGGAAATGGAATTAGGATTTAGAAATAAAGACAACTTTGGCTTCATATAATGTGCAATTTAGAACTGGTACGGACAAGGGGAATCCGACTGTTTAATTAAAACAAAGCATAGCGATTGTCTCAGTTGATAATGACGCTATGTGATTTCTGCTCAGTGCCCAGAATGTCAAAGTGAAGAGATTCAAACAAGCGCGAGTAAACAGCGGGAGTAACTATGACTCTCTTAAGGTAGCCAAATGCCTCGTCTTCTAATTAGAGACGCGCATGAATGGATTAATGAGATTCCCACTGTCCCTATTTACAATCTAGCGAAACTACAGCCAAGGGAACGGGCTTGGCAAAATCAGCGGGGAAAGAAGACCCTGTTGAGCTTGACTTTATTCAGACTTTGTGAAATGACGCATGAGGCATAGGATAGGTGGGAAACTTGTTGGGAATGAAATACCACTACTTTTGACGTTGTTTTACTTATTTAATTAAATAAAAAGAGATCTTTTTGATCGAATTCTAGTGTTAATGTGTTGGATACGTGGGAGACTTTGTTTTTTTACCTCTGTAGTACAAATTTATTTTAAAAACATTGTCTGGTGGGGAGTTTGGCTGGGGCGGCACATCTGTTAAAGAATAACACAGGTGTCCAAAGTGTTACTCAATGAGAACGGAAATCTCATGTAGAGCAAAAGGGCAAAAGTGGCATTGATTTTGATTTTCAGTAAGAATACAAACCGTGAAAGCGTGGCCTATCGATCCTTTATTTATTAAAAATCTTAAGCTAGAGGTGTCAGAAAAGTTACCACAGGGATAACTGGCTTGTGGCAGCCAAGCGTT
>NZ_CDSBKO010000128.1:0-4436 GCF_977115655.1 Aquimarina sp. | reverse complement strand
CGGTGGTACTTCCTACACTGTTTAGTGTAGTATTAAGGTTGTTTCCGGCGGCATCCCTTAATGTTCCACCATTAGCAGCTAAAGTACCCACAGTTATACCATCGGTATCTAATTCATTAGTTTGAATTGTATATCTAAATAATAAAGCACTAGTGCCAGAACCACTTTGATAAACAGCTTGACGTGTTGTAGCACCGATAGTAAGACTTAATTGTGGAGTTCCTCCAGCAGTATTAATCGTTATATTTTCGTTGGTATTTATGGTAAAATCCAGATTTTGTCCGGCTATATAGGTTGCATTAGCAGGTACGGTAACACTGGTTATGGTTGGGGCTACTGCGTCTACTAATACAGCAGTGGTACTCCCAACACTATTTAATGTTAAGACAGCATCATTACCTGAGCTATTTCTTAAGGTACCCCCATTGGCAGCTAAAGTGCCTACGGTAATTCCATCGGTATCCGAATCTCCGGTTTGTACAGTGTAACGGAACAATAATGCCGAAGTTCCGCTTCCGCTTACATAAGCAGCTTGTCTGGTTGTGGCACCAATAGTAAGGCTTAATTGTGGCGTTCCTCCTGTGGTATTAACGGTTATATTATCATTAAAATTAATGGTAAAATCCAGATTTTGTCCGGCGATATAGGTTGCATTAGCAGGAACGGTAACACTGGTTACATCTGGTATTTTGCTAATAGCAATTGTTCTTGTGTCATTAGCACTTGCTGCATTAGTATCTGTAGCAGTAACTGTAACTGTTCTGTTAGAAGTGCCCGGATTTGTAGAGGTGCTTCTGTATCGTATAGATTGAAGTACTTCTTGTATGTTAGCATTCGTAGCATTACTATCAAAAGTAATAGTAAGTGCAGTGCCGTTGGTAACGATCCCGCCACTAATACTTAAGTCACCAATATCTACTCCATTTGATAAAATATTAATTCCGCTAATTGTTATTGTTGTGCCATCTCCATCTGTATCAGAAATGCTTAACTCATCACTAGCTTCGTTATTTGCTGTGATTTGTGCGACTAACGTACCTCCGTTCCAATCTGCATCTCCGTCTGCATCGTTAACCGTAGCAAAATTATCTATTTGCTTGGCAACTTCTCCTTCGGTATAAGCAAGGTTCGAATTATCTATGGATATTGAGGGGGCGACATTTGATACAATCATTGTAGCGGCAATTCCATCAAAGGCACTGTTAGCAATTATTGCAGTATAGGGACCGGCATTAAATGTTTGGCCAGCACCATAGTTGCCGGGTAGTGCCTGTATTGCTGTTCCGGCAGGAATGGTAATGGTTTCTCCTGAAGCTATTGTTGCTCCTGGTGCAAGGGAAAAAGTGATTACATCGTCTGTTGCTCTAACAAATGGTCCAAAGTCTAAACCATAAGTTCCCATACTAGTAGATGAACCGGATTTACCAGCAGACGATGAATAAGATAAGCCAGATGCACTAGCAAATCCTCCAGGAGAAGGTTGGCTATTGTATACATTTTTTATAATGACTGAAAATGCATTTTGTATATTAGAGTAAGATTCAGAAAATTGAAATGTAGCATTTTGATTAAAGACTATTTGTAATCTAGATCCTCCGACAACACTAAATGTAGCATCTAATTGTTGTGCTTGAATTTGGTTGCTGGTAAAATAAAAAACATGAAGTAATAAAATAACTAAAAAAGGTTTTTTTAGTTTGAAAAAGTATTTTTTTCCCATTATTGTAGTTTTATTGTTAAATTTTTATAAACAAGTTGTTTAAACTTTTTTCTTAAATTTTTTTTAGGAGCCATTATAATGAACAACAAAAGGTTGATCCTTTCTGGCTTTTTACAGTTGTATCAAATCTATTTAGTAATGATTTATAGCTGTCCATCTCTATGTATTGGTTGTTTTTGTTTTTTCTGCCTGATATCCCGCTTCTTGTAGCAGGAGTATGAGTTTTTATCAAAATCGACATTTGATAGATCTAACTCTTTGTTATGTAATTTTAATAAGATAGCTCAACGGCTATACCTGGTTTTTGATAAAGACCATTTTCCAAAAATAACAATAAACGTATTACCAACTTAAAAATTTTTCAGGAAAAATATTTATAGGTAAATACTTCTGTTGAACATTTAACATTAGTTTGCAAAGAATTATGTTTACAATCCCTACTATGGAGACACTTAAAAGGAAACCTTTTTTATGTTTTGAAATGTAAGGAACAATTTTCATTTCTGTTATGATTTTGATCAAGTGTTAAGGGTATAATACATTGTTATTTATTGCTTTCTGCTTTGAGACACAAATATTATCCATAACCTTTTTTCTTTTTCAAAAAAGTTTAAACAACTTTAAAGATAAGAATTTAAATGTAACTGCCTGAAAAGTAAACTTTGATACCATTATTTTTCAGGCAGTCCTATTTTTTGTATTTAATTACGTGAAGGAAAAACTCCTACTAATGCAATAATATAATTTGTGGTTAAATATGGAGGCATATTGTTTATGGGTTGATTTCCTCCTGTATTGCCAACGGTAACATTAACATTATTTTCTGCCATATTAACATTGCTAACATTGTTTGAATATATTTGACTACCATCTCCTGAAAAGTTTGTGCCATTTGGGCTACCTTGGTTACCTCCTCCGGTAGGTGGTACAAAAGAAGCTCTAGTAGTTCCTGTTGCGGTATGATTATGACTTGGTAGATTTGTTAGGTTTAAGGTAACAGTTTCTTGTCCACTTCTCGATCCTAATCTATGGTCAGATAATCCTGGTCCGCGACCTGAGCTAATTGCAGCTCTACCTCGCAAATCTGGTAAAGCGAAAGTTGTCCTTCCATCTCCTCCATAAATTGTTCCCAGAATAGAAAATAAAGCCGTGTTTTGAGAAATTGGCAATAATTGCCCTTCGCAAAGTGCCCACCCTCTTGGTGCAAAATTCCCTCCGAATAATACGATTTGTCCTAAAAATGGATCCATAAATTTTGATTTTAAGATTAATAGTTATTTTAATGTTTTTCTTTATATAGTAATAAGGGGCTCTGTTTTTAAACTGGTTGTAAAATGTTGATTTTGTTGTACTCCTAAATAAAAATATTTTTGACCTGTTAAGACTCCTGCATCCGAATGAATAATATTTGCTCTTAGTAATTTTTTATCCTTACAGTATACAAATAACCCTTCTTGTGGATGGATATGCACAATTTCACCAGGAGACTTGTCGATTAGAGTATCCGGGCAATCTGCAGGAGAAACTTCTATTATTTTTATAGGAGAACCTTGGTAATATGTTGTTGCTCCTCCGTATTTTGGATTGCAGGCATTGATCAAATTTTCGATTTCATCTGCTGTCTGTTCTTCCCAATTAATTGTAGTTTCTATATCGCTGGGACGTCTGTTGTACTTTTTTTCAGTAGATTGAGTTTTATAATTCTCTGGATTTTGTACAAGAGGTAATGCTTTTTCTATAAGCCGTACTAGTGTAAAATTCATTTTAGAGTTTACCATTCCTGCTGTCTCACCCTGCGTAATAGGTATTGATTCTTCTAAAAGAATTTTGCCAGTATCCCAATCTTCATCCATTTGATGTATGGTAATAGCTGTTTGCTTTTCTCCTTTTTTTATAGACCAAAATAGAGGGTCGGGTCCTCGGTTTTCGGGCAATTTTCCGAAATGAATATTTAAAAATCCATACTTTGGAATAGACAAAACTTCTTCAGGTATTTTTAACGAAAAACCATAAACTATTACCAAATCTGGGGATCGATCCTGTAGCCAACTCTTAAACGTGTTTTTGATAGAACTACTGTCTATTGTATAAGTCTCGAAACCTTCGTTCTGGGCAGATTGTATCCAAAAATCTTGATCAGATATAGAAGTGTTATGTTTTTGAACACAAACAGCATCCAAATAATTGTATTTAGACAAATACTTATATAACATAAAACAAGATGGAAAACTCCCAATTAGAGTAATTTTCATACATACATAGTTTAGTATAAGTTATTAGATAACCTATATATAGCTTAAAAATGGATAATTATATAGCTGCGACTTTAATTTATCTAATCTATATTCTAAAAAATAGAAACTAAGATGAATTAATAGAACAAACTATTTGAAAATTGACAATATGTGATTACTCAATAAAGTATGTTTCCCTGATTTAGGGAAGTTTATTTTATAGTCACATTTATGGGGGTAAGTATAAATGTGTATCTAGTTAATTTACTGTTTTAATAGATGTAATTATGTTTTGCCAATCACTAATATAGTTATTTTTTTAACAATTAACTATTTTCAAATATTTTTTGTTTTTAAGTTAAAGAAAGAGAATTTAGTTGATGAGAATGGTTTTTTGGTATCAAAACTTTGATTTTCAGAAATATAGTTTTTATTATCTAGTTAAAGGTTAAAACCCTGCAATTTGATTGCAGTTACTTTAG
>NZ_CDSBKO010000127.1:0-4522 GCF_977115655.1 Aquimarina sp. | reverse complement strand
ATTCTTAATTAAGCGACATTAATAATTTGGGTTTAACAGGAATTTATTAATAATCGATTCCATTTTTTATATAGATGAAAAGGTGAATTTTAGCATAGCAGTTTGCCCTGAGTTTATCAGAAGGGTTATGGTTAAATTAAAAAATCAAGGGTAACGGTTGTATTTGCAGTAGATTAAAGGTGTAATAGATTTTCTATTGCATAACTCGGATTAAAAAGCACTTTTTTACTTTAAAACAACTCTACGAGGTAAGAAAAACATAAAAATTGAGTAAAAAAACATTTTTATAGTGATTGAAAATAGTTTAAATCAATTTATAATATGATTTTATGAAAAAAGTATTTTTGTGCATTATAGCTATAGTAGTTATATTATCCTATTTTTACTATAAAAATTCAGGAATAAATGGTAGAGAGCAAGCGCCGGATTTTGAAACAATATTAGTAGATGGATCAGTATTTAGGTTATCTAACCTGCGTGGTAAGTATGTTTTGTTAGATTTTTGAGGGTCTTGGTGTCCTCCATGTAGAAAAGAAAACCTTGAATTGGTAGAATTACATCAAAATTACTCTAATATCTTGACTATTGTTACAGTTGCATTAGAAAAAGATTCTTTATCATGGAAAAAGGCAGTTCAAAAAGATGGATTTATATGGAAAAATCAAATTGTACACCAAAATAAATTCATAATGATGTCTTCAATAGCAAGAAAATATGGTGTTTCAGAAATCCCTTCCAAATTTTTGATTTCTCCTGAAGGGAAGTTAATGGGGAAATATTCTTTTAAACAAATTAATGACTTTTTTTCTAAGATGGGTATAGAAAAAAAATAGTCAATATTTTGACAACGTGTAAAAAATAGGTGATTAATCGTCAATATAATCTTTGTATTCTATAAAAAAAGACTCCAATTTAAGCATTTTATTATATAAAAATTGCATAGCTTCTTTCCAACACGTTTTGTCATGGATGCTTACTCCTGTTAATTCTGCATAAAGTCTGGAAATCACTTTTTCATTATCCAATTCATAACGATCATCAAAAATAATATCCGGAATATACTCTGATATTAAAATATTTTTTAAGCTAACAAATTTATCATAGTAATAGGATCTGATTAAAAGGTCATCTGGTTCTATATCAATAGACACTTGTGCTTTTTTTGTAGTAAAGGTAAATTTAAGAGTTACATCTTTAATTTTTGTGTTGTACAAAAGCCATTTGTTGGGGTATTCTTTTCCAAAATTAGTCCAGAACTCTTGCCGTATTTGCTTTGAATCAGATTTACTAAACATTATTATATTAAATAGGCAGCTATAGTAGCCACAAGGATAACTAAAAGTTTTGTAATATTAAATTTATGACCTTCATTGCTTTCAAAAAGTATGGTAGTAGATACATGAAGAAATATTCCTATCACTAGCGCAGTAATTTCTTTGTAGTAATTTTGGACTACTGTAAAATTTCCTGATATAAATGTGCCTAATGGGGTCATTAAAGCAAATATTATTAATGTTAAAATGATAATACTTTTCTTTATTTTAGTTTTTAATAAAAATGTTGTTAAAATCATTGCAATAGGAATTTTGTGTATAATGATCCCCAATAAAATTCCATCTGTATGTTGTAAAGGAAAGCCTTCTAAAATAGCATGTAGTCCTAAGCTTATAAAAAGTAATTTAGGAATTTGATATGTTTCATTATCCAAATGTATATGCCCGTGTTCGGCACCTTTAGAAAAATATTCTAATATTTTTTGAAGCAGAATACCAATCATAATCCAAACTCCTGTTCGTTTTGCAAATAAATTATTTTCAAATACTTCAGGCAAAAGATCAAAAATAGTTATTGCTAAAAGAAAAGCACCGCTAAATGCTAAAAGTAATTTTAAATTCTTTTGATTAGAAGCTTTAAAAACAAAAACGAATATAGCTCCTATAAATACCGCTGCTATGGATAGTATGTAATTATACACTATTTGAAAATTAATATAAGTCTTGGAGAAGTATTTTTATTAAATTTTTGCAATTGATAGTTACCAAAAATATCAAGTAAATCGATGTTTGCTTTTTTAAAGTAATCTTCAAAATCACTTAAGGTTATATTTTTGACGCGTTCTGTAAAGAAAAAATCTTCATCATTAGCTTTAAACCTAATTTCTTTAAAGATATATCCGTCTTTTAGGTACCGTTTTATATTAAATTTGATATTATCCACTTCTTTTATTTCTTCAGGGATCAAATTTTTTGTAACATAGTCTACATTCATAAAATCAATAACACCAAAACCTTTTTCATTTAAGTCAGAACTAATGGCTTTAATAGTATTTAGATTATCCTCTTCTTTGTCAAAATATCCAAAACTGGTAAATAAATTAAAAACAGCAGAAAATTTTTCTGGATATGGTTGGCACATATCATGAACCTGAAATTTTAAGGTTTCATTCTCAAATTGCGAAGCATAATCAATACTATTTACAGATAAGTCTACACCAGTTACATTAAATCCTAATTTATTTAAGTAAATACTATGACGACCTTTGCCGCAGGCCAGATCTAAAATTTTTTCGCCAACATCCAAATTCAAATACCTGGTAAGGTTATCCATAAATTTTTTGGCCTCTGTATGATCTCTGTCTTTGTATAATATATGATAATATGGAGTATCAAACCATGATGCATACCACATTTTTGAATCTTTTAGCATAAGGCGCAAAATTAATGTATTTTTGCGGTTTAATTATAGAAGTTGTTTCAAAGTTTTGATAGTTATTGTCAAAATCTTAAATCATCTCGTTACGAAAATAAGAATAGTGAATAATTTATATAAAATGGTTGCCAAAACCCTTTTTGGTTTTGAGGAAATATTAGCTAAAGAGCTTAGGGATTTGGGTGCTCAAAAAGTAGAAATAGGAAATAGGGTTGTTAGTTTTTATGGGGATTTAGGCTTTATGTATAAGGCAAATTTATGTTTAAGAACCGCCATAAAAATATTGAAACCTATTGTGTCTAAAAAAATTAGAAATGAGCAGGATTTATATGATTTTGTTAAAAGTATGCATTGGGAAGAGTATTTGGGTCTGGAGGATACTTTTGCAATTCATGCAACAGTACATTCTACTATTTTTAGTCATTCACAATTTATTGCTTTAAAAGCAAAGGATGCAATTGTAGATAGATTTAGGGAGAGAACCGGGAAGAGACCAAATGTAGAGTTAGAATATCCGGATCTTTCTATAGATGTTCATATTCAACAAGATCTATGCACGATATCTCTGGATAGCTCGGGGGGATCACTACATCATAGAGGATATCGAACAGCAACAAATATAGCGCCAATTAACGAAGTTTTAGCTGCCGGTTTATTGCTTTTGTCTGGTTGGGATGGTCAATGTGACTTTTTGGATCCTATGTGTGGTAGTGGTACAATGGCAATAGAAGCAGCAATGATTGCATGTAATATTCCTGCAAACTTAAATAGAAAAGAATTTGCTTTTGAAAAATGGTTGGATTGGGACTTGGATTTGTTTGAAAAAATAGAAGAAGCAAGTTTAAACAAAGTAAGAGATTTTCATTATTCTATAATTGGCATAGATAAAGCACCATCCGCAGTTCGAAAAGCAATAATAAATGTAGAGAATGCTAACCTTAACGATTATATTAAAATAAAAGAAGGAAATTTTTTTGAAAGTACAAAAGAAGTAGAAGGACCATTGCATATAGCATTTAACCCTCCTTATGGAGAAAGATTAGAAATTGACGAAGAAAAATTTTATAGTCAGATAGGAGATACACTAAAACAAAATTATCCAGGGACTAATGCCTGGCTTATTACTTCAAACATGGAAGCTTTAAAGCATGTAGGATTACGACCTTCTCGAAAAATTAAAGTTTTTAATGGAAAATTAGAAGCAAAATTGGTTAAATATGAAATGTATGCCGGTAGTAAAAAAGCAAAATTTCAGAATTAAATTTCAATATTTCCGATTTGTCATCCCATTAAAAAACAAAATATGTTCAATTAACAATACTATATTTAATGATTATTAATTGATTGTACTGAAATATAGTTTTTTTGTTGTGTACTTAGATTTTATAAATAGTTTTGGCTCTGGTTTATAATAGCGTTGATAGTTATGAAACTATACATTTAATTGATTTAAAGATGTTTATCCCATACTAAATCCTTCCCGAAGGGAAGGACTTTTGACTCGTCCTAAAAAAGTTTACAGATTATTACTAAATCCTGGTATAGGTTTACAATTTTTGACTCCCCTTCTGGGAAGGGTTGGGGATTGGATATGCTGAGTTTCGATAAAATTATCAACGCTATATAAACTAGAGCTATAGTTTTTTGTATCCTTACTTTAATTCCTCATTGAATGGTCGATTCCCGGGGATATGCCTCTAGTAATACCATTTTAAGCAAAACGTATCCTGGTAAGTTAGCTTCAGGGTTATTAATTTGATTCACTAGTGTCCACTTAAAACAAATTGATAGACAGTTGTTTATAGTCTAGTTC
>NZ_CDSBKO010000126.1:0-4641 GCF_977115655.1 Aquimarina sp. | reverse complement strand
CAAAGTAAATCATTATTGAAATTTAAACCCTATACAAACATAGGATGACAAATTGATGGAATGACAAAATCCTACAAAAAACAATCAAAAACCCTCTGCTTAACATATATTGATCTTAAATGTGTTGCCCTGAGGGCTGGCAGATGAAGACACATACCTACTTATATAAGTACCCCTCCCCACTTCGGTAGTACCCCGGGGTACTGGATTTGGTATCTGTTCAGGTAACTTTGTCAGGTTACCCACTTATATAAGTGGGGAGGGGGTACTTCTTTACCGGGAGCTTCACGTAACTTTGTCAGTTCAACCACTTGGGGTTGCGGGTTCGGGTAGTAGATTTGCAGGACAGACAGGTAATTTTGCTGTTGATATAGCAAAATTCAGGGTCTGGCTATTCTTTTTTGCGGTATGTACTGTCTATATATAGGTATGCCCATAAAAAAAAAATTAAATAATACGATAACGTTTATACCAGGGCAAACACATTTAAAAAACTATTTCTACTTTAAAGGTAAAAAGTTGAATTTACATAGGTTTAATCTCGTTTTTTTGATTGAAAAATAGATTCCAGTCCCGTTCTTCAACGGGATGACAAATTGATGGAATGACAAAATCCCAAAAAAACAAGCAAAAACCCTCTTCTTAACATATATTTGATCTTAAATGTGTTTGCCCTGCGTTTATACCGCTACTTTTGCTTTTCGGGTTTGTGCATATACCAGAATTTCCATTCTGCGAAGGTCTTGTATGCTGGTCTTCATACATGCCTCTACCCATAGATCTGTAATTTTTAAAAGCTCTTCTTTTTGTAACGGAAAAACTTTTTTCTTACTCTGTATATGATAGTATTCAAAATTAAACCGTTCTCCTATTTTCTTAAGAAAAGTATGTAATGCCATGATCGCTTTTCCATCTTTCGCTACTTTTTCTATCAGCCCTAACCCGTGTAAATATTCTGCTTTATATATTTTTCCGTCTTTTAAGATAGCATTTGCATCTTTTGCCTGTAGTTTTCTAAACAATAAACTATAGGCGCCCATACCGGGAAACAGATTAAATTTATTTTCGGGCAAACAAAACTTTGCTTTTTCTTCGGCTATACTATAATCATGTGCTAATGCACATTCCAACCCTCCGCCATAGGCGTTTCCTTCTACCAAGGCAATGGTTAGTGCCGGGAGTCCAAAAGAAGTGTATATTTCATAAATCGCATCAATACAAAGGTGTGCATACCGGGTTAATTGTTTTGTATTGCCAGACCGTATATTGGCTAGAAAAAAAGGTAAATCCCCTCCCATATTATATATCCCATCATGCTCTGATGCAGATACAATATATCGAAGTGGCCTTGTAGGATCTGAAAAATACTCCTTTATCCAAATAGCAAATTCTTTAAACTCTTCTAAGCCTTTTATACAAAAGTTAGGCATTCCGGTGTCTTTTATTTTCCAGATCAATACCTGATGTTCCGGATAATATTCTATGCTAAAACAATTAAATTTTTTCATCTTAGGCGATAGATTTTTTGGTAGCCACCTGATCTTTCGTCTGTTTTTTAGGAACTAACAACATATCCATCCCTTTTTGTGCCAAAAGGGTTAGGGCGATAAATACCAGTATTAAAATCAATACCCCAGCAACGCCAAATTGTTGGTATCCTAAGATGCCCATTCCCCAGCAAATTAATACCCATTGTATAATATAAATAGTAGTAACCCTTTTGCTGCAATAATATAAAAAATCAAATATCTTATTTGGAGCGACCTTAGTAACCAATAAATATGCAAATCTTAATGCTACCATATTAAATCCTGCCAGATAGATAGTACCCCCGGGGCCCAGATGAAAATAATCCCCAAAATGATACTCGAAATTATAATAGCACAATCCCCCTCCTACTGCCATTAACACTAATCCAACGGGTAGCATTTTGATAAAAAGATATTGCTCGCTATGATTGTTCTCTTTATACCACCTGCCAAAAAACATCCCGATAAGGATAAAAGAAAACCAAGGAAATACAGCAAAATATACATTCCATTCTGCGCCCCATAATAAGTCTAAAAGATAATCCACACCTGTTATTCCTAATTGAAGTCCATGAACTTCTCTGGTAACTACAGCTATTATACATGCTAAAACCAAGGGTACATATTTATTTTTAGAAACGGCATTAATAATACCCATAAATAATAGGGATACTCCTGCCAATTGTAAAATATCTCCTGTTAGGAGCATAAATATCATATTATCTGTAGTAGCAGGGGTTGTCCACCCGTATGCTTTTATAAATTCATCTGGCATTGTTCCTGCAATCACAGGTACTACAAATTTTAGAAAATTCATCATATAGCCTGCTGCCAAAATGTATAATGCTCGTTTTATAGATAATGTAATGCTTTGATTTCTGGACAGGGTAAAAGATACTCCCATTACAATAAGAAACATTGGGGTGCCTTTTCCTATAAAATGAATTGTATTTCCTAACCAGGTATTGCTTTGTGTGTCTATACTACCATAAATCCATAAGGTATGTACTACGATTACTAAAAGTACACTTAGCCCCCTTGCAAAGTCTATTGCTAAAATTCTTCTGTTATTTTCCATTGGTATTTTGATTTGTGTTTACTTTTTTTGTATTTGTTGTGTTTCCAGATCTCCCCCCCACGCTTCAGACCTGTATGTGCTTGCTTTTTTACCCCCATCGATGTGATTCCATCCCGGGTACATGATTATATATTTTAATTTATCTGACCATTTTGACGCTTTTTTCATATCCATCCAGAGTTCTTTCCATAATAACAACTGAATTTGCCACTGGCTTTCACTATTTATAGTATCGCCCATTAATCCATATATTGGTTTTTCTTCTTTTAGTTCTACTTGCAGGGTTCCAAAAAGTTTATCCCAAAAAGAAAAAGTTTCTCCGTAATTAGTATCGAGATATTTATGGTTTTTTGCATGGTGTACCCGATGTAAGGATGGAGTTATAAAAATCTTTTCTAACCAGGTTTGTCTGCCTATAAACTTTTCATTAACATGCTCATATAGTCCGTACAGGTTTGCTATTGCTTCTACAATAAAAATCATGAATGGATCAAAGCCTAATATTGGTAACCATATCACGGTATGTGGCATGTGTAAAAAAATTAAAAAAGAACCGCGAACAGCCACCGTTAATTTCATTTCTTCTGCGGTATGGTGTACCCCATGAATACACCAAAAAAAACGTACTTTATGTCCTAAAAAATGCAATACATAAAACATAAAATCATATAGCAGATATGCTAGTATCCATATATACCAATCATACCCTAGAGTAAATAATCGATACTCATACACCCATAGCATACCACCCAGAATAACAATCCTTCCTAAAAGAACATAAGGTATAGATTGTAGTAGATAAGAGACTATATTTACCACTCCCTCTTTATGGCTTTTTATATGTTTGGTGATAAAAAGCACTGTCCACTCTATTATCACCAAAGCAATTATAATTATACCTAATATACTCTGTAGCTCGTTTTGTAGTACTTGAATTGCTTCGTTCATATCTTATAATATTAATTTCCTTAATTGGAGGTTTATATTATTTCTAAGCTTGCACCATGTTACCTGGTTGACCACACATCTTTCTGGCTATTTTTTATGATTTTCAATCATTTTTTTGGATAATGATTTTCGTTTTCTGTTTCCCTTTTCTAAAGTGTCTGAAATGTATCCCATATAAAATATACCCAGACATTTTTCATTTGGTTTAAGATCTAATATCGTATCACAATATTGTATGGTGGCTATAGCGGTATCCCAATAACAACCAATATCTAAAGCGGTGCAGGTAAGCCACATATTTTGTACTGCACAGGATATTGCTGCAATTTCTTCCCACTCGGGTATCTCGATACGTTCACTACGCCGAAAAACGATAACCAGCATAGTTGCGTTTTTTGGGTACTCTAGTGTTGTTTGATATCTGGACTCCGGAAATTGGTCTTTGGACAGGCTTTTTTTGTAAAAATCGAGCATATATTTTCCTAAATCCTCATGATGGGTACCTGTAAGGAGTTCGAATCGCCAGGGTTGTGTCATTTTATGTGTTGGTGCCCAAAGTGCATTGGTAATGATCTCTTCCAGAACTTCAAAAGGTATTCTTTTATCGGAATACGAAGATGCATAGGTTGTTTTTCTTTCCCGAATAAGCTTGCTTATTGGATGCAATTTTTCTTTAATCGATTCTTTTTTGATCTCTTGATGGGATAGTTTGGCTTTCATTTTTTAAATCGTATTTCTTTTGGATTCCGTTCTACAACGGAATGACAATACAACGCTCTATTCATTTTTGTCATCCCAGTGCAAACTGGGATCTATTTACTATACATTATAGTACTACCGGATTCCGTTCTGCAACGGAATGATACTACTTCGACAGGCTCAGTTTGACAAAGCAACGCTCTATTCATTTTTGTCATCCCAGTGCAAACTGGGATCTATTTACTATACATTATAGTACTACCGGATTCCGTTCTGCAACGGAATGATACTACTTCGACAGGCTCAGTTTGACAAAGCAACGCTCTATTCACTTTTGTCATCCTATGTTTGTATAGGGTTTAAATTTCAATAATGATTTACTTTGTT
>NZ_CDSBKO010000125.1:0-4668 GCF_977115655.1 Aquimarina sp. | reverse complement strand
TAGAACCTGAAGCATCACAACGATAATCCTGAGTTATAGCTATATCGGCCGTAATCGTAGTAGGAACAGTAAAAGTAATTGGCGGCAATTGTAAATCGCAACCAAATTGATCTTGAACAGTTACTATATGTGATGCAGAAGCATCTACATTATTAAATGTTTCTGTAGTACTAACGGTTGGTCCAACTGTTACTTGCCCTGGTGTTCCTTGATTTAAAATATAAATAAATGGACCTTCGCCAGCTGTGATATTTACTAAAATAGAGCCTGTTCCCGTAGGACATACAGGGTTTGTAGGAGTAGCTGTCGCTGCAATGGATGTATAAGGAGTTACATCTACACTACCTGCAAAAATAGTACAACTGTTATCTAAATCATTAATATATACAGGATAATTACCCGCAGTAGTAGCCCTAAATTGATACGTAGTAGCGGTTAACGGTACTAATGTAGTACCTAAGAAATCCATTTGATTGTTAAATGAAAAATTACCCGAACCACCTGTAACTGTAACTTCATAAATCGCTATAAATTGATCTGGATCAAATGGTAACGCAGTTGGATCATAATTAGGATGTGAAGGGTCATTAAGAGTTGGGTCCGGCTGATAGCCAGAATTACAATGTAAATCCTCCAATAATCTTATTGTAGCAGAAAAAGGTGCTATTGCATTAACTGTTCTGGTAAATACTTCAGAACAACTACCATCTGCCGATAGCACTTGTACCTCATAAGTATCAGGAACCAAACCTGTAAACACATGACTAGGGATAGTTGTAGGACCCTCAGTATCTGTAAATGCAGTTGTGGTGCTATTAATAATATAGGTGTAATTAATTTGTGAATCTGCAACTGTTATCGAAATCTCTCCCCTTTCTCCAGGACATGTTGGGGAAGTAACGGTTACCGTTTCTGTAGCATCCAAGTTATCTAAAAATACCGTATCCCGAAAAACACAAGCTGTTGGTAGTCCTCCTGTTTGACGAACGTTTACCGTATAAGTTCCTACTTGTGTTAAACCAGTAAATTCAGCAGAAGTTTGATATCCTATAGTTCCCCCAGATGGAGTTATTAATTGGTACTCATATTGATTAGAAGAATTTTGAACACGAATCGTTCCTGGTGTACCACAAATTATTTGTCGTATAACAACAAGATCCGGATCAAAATTGTTTTGAAATACATTAAAATAAAATGGTATTGTACAATTAGCATCAAACGTAGCTCTTATTCTATATTCTCCTGCTTGTGTAACCGTATAACTGCCAATATCTGTACTTACTTGTACCCAATCCCCGTTACAAGCTGCATCTATTGTAGGACAATTAGGGTCTCTGACTACAGAAGGGCAAGCTGCCGGATCCATACGTTCCCAAACAACGGTAGTACCTACCGGAAAATTTATAGGAATATTTAAAGTAGTACCTGCACCACACAAAAATATTTCTGGTAAAGATTCTCCTGTTACTGAACATGTACGCAAATTACCATTTACATTAGGGTTTGAACCCAAACCATTTACAATATCCACTACAGGATTTTGTATGGTATTAAAAGCATTGACTACAAACGTTTGCTGGGAGTCCTGACAAGTAGGTGCTCCAAATTCAGTTACTATATAAGTCCCTGCAACAGTAACTACCAAATCCCTGTTAGTACCTATAATTACTCCCGGATTACTTGCATTTACCCATTCATACCTTGTAAAACTAGCTCCTGCAGTAAGGGTTAAAGAACCTGTACAAATAAATGCAGGTTGGCTTTCTGTAAAACATATACCATTATTAACCAAAACATTAGAAGATCCTATAATATCTGTTTTACAAATAGGATCTTGATCCAAAATACTTGATTCTCCTGTTTTTCTAGTACCAGACTCTACTCCTCTATAAGTAGAAATAGCTGTATTGTTTATTAAATTAGAACAAGCATCCCGTAAATCTGCACAAGTAGCAACAACGCTTACTCCAAAACGAACGGTATGAATCCCTCCATTTCGTACAATAAGAGCATCATTAATAGTGATATTAATTTCTCTGTTGGTGCCATCGGGTGTAGCAACTATACCTGGATTACTTGTGACAATACTCCCTAAAGTAAAATCTACATTTGCAGGCAAAACATCACGAATAGTTGCTTCAGTAATATCTTCATTACCTTGATTTTCTATGGTTAACTCATAAAATAACTGATCTGCAAAATTTACAGGATCTCCCGTTATATCTATACCATTAACATCTAATACTCTTTTCTTTACTGTTAGTTCTGGTTCGATAATTTCTATACTAAAAAGATTAAGAAATATTCTATAACGATCTCCAGAAGTGGTAGCGGTAAAATTTACAGATGTCTGATTGTTACCAATTACAGTATTACTACTATTAGGGATATTAAAAATATCTGCATCAAAGCCAAGAGTGTTTTGTGATGCGGGATTACGTGCCAAATTATAATTTCCGTCTATTGAAATTGAGCTATTGAAAAAATTATTTGTAGGGTTCACAGGATTTGCATACAAAATAGTTTGGGTAGATGAAGTATTTGTAATTTCAAGTCCATCACCTGTAATACCATAATCCCCTTCTAATGTAGCAACACCATACCTTGCTCTCACATTATTTGGAGCAGGTAATGTTTTAAAATTACCATAAACAAACGTTTCTGGAGAAGATCCGCTTATTTCCAGAAAGCCGTCTTGGGTACTAATTTTTTTTGCGGATAACGTTTCATCTTCGTATATAATAACTAAAACCCATCCAGCAGATGCTCCTGCTCCTAGTTCTGTATCTCCAATAGTAGATCTTACATTTGCTACGGTATAGGTTCCGTTTGGATTGGTTAAACCAGCGACAATATTGGTAACATTTGCATAACAAACATATGGTATATCCGGAGTAGCATTATTGTTGGGATTACTTGTAGTATTACGATACCCATCATAAATAGTTTGCGTATTGGAAGGTAAAGGTCCGGGAACAATATCTATATAATTAGCAGTATTTGCCGGTTTAAATTTTATAGATCTGAAATCAGGACGTGGGTCTGGTAGAGGAAGACCTGTAAGTTGAGGGTAATTAGAAGCATTTCGTTGTACATAATAAGTTGCAGACCAATATAATCCCGCATATTTTATCTTGCTACATGTACTATTAATTGTAAAATTTGCACTACTAGAACTGAATATGCCAGGACCCGGATCGACATTTATATATCCAAAAGTTAGTCCATCGTTATAACTACCTCCATTATATGCACTATTTGGGTTATAATTAGTAAAATCACCTGCAAAAAAAGGATTGTTTTGAGGCTGTTGCCCGCTTAGTCCAACAATGGCATTAGATATAATTTGGATATCTCCATTTAAAGTAATAGAATCTCTTATACCAAAATTGACACGCTGTGCATATAAAGATAACGCACTACTACAATAAAGTATCAGAAATATCGTGATCCATTTTAAATATTTTATAGGTTTCATAAGCCGCGGGGTGTTTAGGTATTTAGTCTTCATATCTCTTTTACATTATTGAATTTTCAATATATAAAGATCTCCATCGTACGAATTGTTTACATTAGAAAATAAGCTCTGTTTAGCCTCTTCAAGGCTGTCAAATCTCTTAAGATATACATATATATAGTTGTCTTTTGGATTCCTGAAATACTGAGGCTCTAATCCTAGCGATCGTAACTTCTCCATGCCTCTTTCAAAATAATTCTCTCTTTTGAAAATATTGGTAATTAAATAGTATCCATTTTCAATATTATGACCTCCAATATAGGATAAACTTTCTGCCAACACAGTATCATCTTTTACTGTATCTTTAATTAATCTTGTTTCTTGTAATAACTTCTTATAAGACTCTACTCTACTTTTGGCAATATGTAATATCCACATATCTCCAAAATACCTATTATCAATATTGTTCAGGTATTTTTGTGTTGCCTCATCTTTATTGTTATAGCTTTCTATCGCTACATATTGGAATTGATTTTCTGGGTTAAGAATAATTTGAGAATCGTTAAATCCAAGATCTTTTAAAGTACCAGTAAATTTGTCTGCATACGCTCCTCCTTTAAATACATTACCTATTAAATAATATCCCTCAGGGTATCCTGGTATAAATTTAGTAGCTATTTGGGCTTCTGGTCTAGATGTCTCTGCAAACTTTATAAATCTGTTTTTTGCAGATAATCTTTTAGAACTAGCAGGATCAGATTCTTTCTTTGCTTCTTCTGCATCATCATTCATACTAACAAGAGACTCTAAAAGTTTGCTAAATTCTCGTTTATCTACATTTAAACTTGTATTTAATAAGGAGTCTCTACGAGCAAATATTTTATCTGTAATTCGGCTACTATTATCTAATTCTTTTTTAATCTCTTCTAATCCTTCTTCATTTACTTCTGCTGCTTCTTTTGCTGCTTCTTGTTTTAACCTTTCTGCTTCTGCCAATCGTGCGACCTCAGCGGCGGCCTCAGCAGCAGCCTCTTGTTGCAACCTTTCTGCTTCTGCCAATCGTGCAGCCTCAGCAGCAGCCTCTTGCTGCAACCTTTCTGCTTCCGCTAATCGTGCAGCCTCAGCAGCAGCCTCTTGTTGCAACCTTTCTGCTTCCGCCAATCGTGCAGCCTCAGCAGCAGCCTCTTGTTTCAACCTTTCCTCTTCTGCCA
>NZ_CDSBKO010000124.1:0-4741 GCF_977115655.1 Aquimarina sp. | reverse complement strand
CGGATGCCGGAGGTCGGATGCCGGAGGTCGGATGCCGGAGGTCGGATGCCGGAGGATAAAACAAAACTCCTGAGAAATATTTCTCAGGAGTTTTGTTTTTATTTATCGATCCAGTATCTTCTTTATATTAGGTTTAAAATAGTTAGGCCCTTTTAAGACTTTACCATCTTCTCTATAAATTGGTTCTCCATCTTCTCCCAGCTTGCTCATATTACTACGTTGGATCTCATTAAACACTTCTTCTATTTTGTGTTGCATGCCATGTTCGATAATGGTACCACACAAAATATACAGCATATCCCCTAATGCATCTGCCACCTCTACCAGGTCGTTATCCTGAGCAGCTTCCAGATATTCTTCGTTTTCTTCTTTCATCAAGTTAAACCGAAGCATATTTTTTGCCTCTCCCAAATCTGCAATTGGTTCGTTTTTGTACCCTAGTTTAAAGGAGGTATGAAATTCTTGTACCGCAGCAATTTTATCTTTCATCAATATATTTTTATAGATTATCTTTGCCGTAAAAATAGCAAAATATGTTTAGTACCGGTCAGTTAGTATTTGCAGGAATCTTTGTGGTAGCTTTTATTATTTTAATGATTTTTAGTTACCGAAAAGATATCCAACTACATCGCAAATATTACAAAGGCAGCATCTTTATTCTCGCAGGTTTTATTATCTTTATTTTGCTGCTTTTTATGTTAAAGACATATTTACAGCCTGAGTAAACTACAAACACCCCTGGTTTTCTGTCAAAATAATTGCTTTTTGGGTTAGTATCTTAGGATGCTTAACTCCTATCTCCCTTTGGTATTTGTCCCTAAAAGTGGGAAAATACCCTGTGTTGGGTATGGATTTTCACTCTTTTTTTTAAGAGTTTTGAGGTAATTAAATAACTAAAATAAATTATCATGAATTTTGAATTAACAGGAACTATAAATCTAAGTGAGAATTATGAAATTACATTTCCAAAAGACAAAACAGAAAAAATCATACCTGACAAAAGATATCAATTTGTCTATGCAAGTCAATTATACGGTACTTTTTTTGGAATTTTTGCAAAATTTCAAACATCAAATCTGGATCGTATTAATAAATCCTGTACAGTAAAAGCTGCTGAATTTATATTAGTAAATTATTCTGGTGAGATTAATTTAGGGATTGTTGATATTGAGAGGGATAAAATTGAATATACAGATTTTCGTGTTCCAAATATAGATGGCACTATAAGTAATCTACAATGTTTAAATTTTGATATAACAGTTAAAGGACTAGAAGAAAGTTTTAAACCATATCCCGTAAAGGTTGATTTACAAATAAATAAAGGAAATCATGAAAATGTTTACTTACGAATAAACAGAAAATTAAGACCCCTGCATCATTCAACATCTAATGACGGAAGGTTTACTACACTTAAGCCTCATGCAGTTAAAGACAAGGTCTTTGATAGTGAAATTTACAATAGAAGTGGTGTTTTTTATAATCAAACTAAAAAATTACATAAAGATCCTGAAGCAGCTCTTATAATGCCTACGTATGATGAAAAACCTATTGCCCCTTGGGGGTCTTGTATACCTGGATATAATAAAATTATTTTTGAATAAAATCACATTAAATATAGTATTCATTTTAAGCTGTATTACTTTATATGGTTCTGCCCCTATTAAAGAGAAGGATACCGTTTACAAAACTTATTTTCAAAGTCTAAAACAATTAGAATATAAAAACGCTAAATATCATACCAAGCATATTAAAAATGAGCAGATAGCTTCTTTACTTAATAATCTTGCCGAAATATTGTATTATAGAGATGATTATGCTTTTAAAAAAGGCCTCACTTTAGAAGTTGATACCATCTCTAATCCAGTAATTAGTAGTGTGTCGTTTTTAAATTTAGGGTACATTAGCCTATATACTAATTCAAATAATTCTAACGTATTTAATTACTTTTCAAAAGCTTATAAATCTTCTTTAGAATTAGAAAACATAGAGCTGAGAAAAGCATGTTTGTTAGCCATCTTAGAATTCTATCGCCAAGAAATATTACAAAGCAATAATCTATATAACAAATACTTAAAAGAATACAGTACTATAGCAGATCAACCTATTGATTATTTTTGGATAAAATTATATGAAATCATTTTTTATACCAAATCAAAAGATCTGGACAATAGGTTTTTTTACAAAATAAAAGAGCTTGACAGTCTATCAAATTTAAACAAATTTAACGATCCTTGTCTAGCTAGATTTGATATACAAAAAGCTTATAAGTTTGAAATTTTAAACCAAAAGGATTCATCTGTGTTTTATTATCAGAATATTATTCAAAAAAACGTAAACCAACCTTTTAATAAACATTTAGTTTTTAAATCTTTAATTCGATTATCAGAGGTACATGCAAAAGAAAAAAAATATGCTATGGCTTTACACAGTATTAATAAAGCCGAAAAGTATAAGAATAACTCGGATACACTAAAAAGTATGTTTTATTTACTTAGATATCAATCCAAAAACCTGGAGAAATTACATCGATATAAAGAAGCCTATAATACACTTAAAAAATCTTTAGAAATTGAATATGATTTAGATTACAGAAAAAATACACTACAAAATTCTAAATTAGAGATTCAATTAAAAACAGCCGAAAAAGAAAAAAAAATAGTCCAACTCCTTAATACCAATCTACAATCGGAGGCAAATAGAGTACGCAACCGCAACCTGTTTATTGGCGCCATTTCTTTTATTGCCATTGGTTTACTTATCACTTTGTTACTATATAAGAATATAAAACGAAAACAGCGAATTGCAGAGCAACAACATGAAATCGAACTTCAAAAAACAGAAAAGCTATTAAAAGAGCAAGAATTATCTGCCATTGATGCCATGATATTGGGACAAGAAAAAGAACGACAACGCCTTGCCAATGATCTGCACGATAATCTGGGGAGTACCCTTGCTACCGTAAAACTTCATTTTCAGCATCTACGAAATAATAAAGACAATCCTAAAATTAAAAATATAGAAGAACTATACTCTAAAACAGATACTTTATTAGAAGAAGCCTACCAAAAAGTACGCACCATAGCGCATGAAAAAAATAGTGGCGTAATGGCAAACCAAGGGCTACTCCTTGCTATTAAAAACCTGGCTAAAAAAGTATCTAACGGCAATTTACTCGTAGAAGTACAGGATTACGGATTAGAACAACGATTGGATAACGCCTTAGAAATTACAATCTTTAGAATGATACAGGAACTAGTCACCAATGCCATTAAACATGCCAAAGCTACCGAAATACACATATCCCTAACCAACCACGATTCGCTTTTAAACATTATTGTAGAGGATAACGGTAAAGGATTTGATACTAGAGTGTTGCCCAAAAAAGAAGGAATGGGACTGGCAACCATAGAAAAACGTGTAGAACATCTGGAAGGTACTTTTGAGATGGATTCTACCTTAGGAAAAGGAACTAACATTATAATAAACATACCTATATGATAACCATCGCAATTGCCGAAGATCACCAATCGCTAATAGATGGCGTAGAATTACTTCTTAAGTACGAAAAAGAAATAAGTATTGTAGGTATGGCTAATGATGGAGAAAAATTATTAAAAATCGTTCGTTTAAAACAACCAAAAGTAGTGCTAACCGACATTAGGATGCCAAAAATCGATGGTATAGCAGCAACCAGAATTATTAAAAAAGAGCTGCCCCATACCAAGGTTATTGCATTTTCTATGTTTGATCAGGAAGATGCGGTTCGACAAATGATCGATGCAGGAGCATCTGGGTATATCTTAAAAAATTCTCCTCTGGAAGAAGTCTTAACTGCAATCCAACAAGTAGCAAAAGGAAAAACCTATTTTGATGCTGCTATCGACCCTTCCCTTTTTTTGGAGGAAGCAAAACAACCTGCCAAAAAACAAATTTTATCCAAAAGCGAACGAGAGATTTTAGCGCTTATAGGACAAGGAAAAACTTCTTCAGAAATTGCTGCGATACGATTTAACTCGGTTTCTACTATCGAAACACATCGTAAAAATATTATCCGAAAACTGGATCTGCATGGCAAAGGCGAATTACTGCGGTATGCTATTGAGAAAAAATATAATTTCTAAATAATCCTGATTCTTCTTCAAAATATAAAAACACTTACATCAGGTAATCCACAAAATATATATTAAAACCCCTCCAAAGAAACTTGTCATTCCGTTGCAAAACGGAATCTATTAATTTCTGTGTCACTCACTCCTCAAAGCATCACCCTTCGAGTACCTCAGGGTTCGGTTCGGCAGAGGGCTGAGGTACTCGAAGCCCTGCTTTTGCAATTTGTAACTCTCGGCTATTGTCATTCCGTTGCAAAACGGAATCCATAATTAACAATTTCTAAATAAAATAGATCCCAGTCTGCACTGGGATGACAAAAATTAGAAATATCGTACTGAAAAACAACAAAGAACACACAGTTCTTGTCATTCCGTTGCAAAACGGAATCTATTAATTTCTGTGTCATTCACCCCTCAAAGCATCATCCTTCGAGTAGCCTCAGGGTTCGGGTGGAATGAGGGCTGAGGCACTCGAAGTCCATCTTTCGGGTAACCCCAGAGCTTTGCAAAATATGCTCCTTACACTACAGGTACAAAACGGAATCCAGTAATACCAATGCATACATAAAATAGATCCCAGTCTGCACTGGGATGAACTGTGCTTAAAAACAAATATTTGGTTGATAATTTTC
>NZ_CDSBKO010000123.1:0-5128 GCF_977115655.1 Aquimarina sp. | reverse complement strand
TTATTTTGTCATTCCGTTGAAGAACGGAATCCACCATTAACAAATTTTAAATCAACAGTTTAAATTCTTAACTTAACGACATTGATAATCTGGGTTAAAACTCTGATGTAAAGTGAAACTTGATTGAAGGGTATTTTTGTTGAGTCATTTGCAGGCTAAAAGAAGAATCAGCAAAAAATACTAATTGACCTTGTTTGTCTTTTGCCAAAAATTTACTTTTTACCCGCTTAAAATCTTTAAATTCATCGTTGTCGGGCTCTTTTGGATCTACCCAACAAGCTTTGTGAACATTTAGATTTTCGTAGGTACATTTTGCTCCATATTCGTGCTCTAATCTATATTGTATAACTTCATATTGCAGGGCACCTACAGTTCCGATAACCTTTCTTCCGTTTAGTTCTAGGGTAAATAATTGCGCTACCCCTTCATCCATTAATTGATCTATCCCTTTTGCCAATTGTTTTGATTTCATTGGATCGGCATTATTTATATATCTAAAATGTTCTGGAGAAAAGCTGGGGATTCCTTTGTATTGTAGTATTTCACCTTGAGTAAGTGTATCTCCTATTTTAAAATTCCCGGTATCGTGTAATCCTACTATATCCCCGGGATAAGATATATCTACAATTTCTTTTTTTTCTGCAAAAAATGCGTTCGGACTTGAAAATTTAAGTTTTTTATTATGTCTCGTATGCAAATAAGCAACGTTTCTTTCAAAAATTCCGGATACGATTTTTATAAAAGCTAAACGATCCCTGTGTTTGGGGTCCATATTTGCATGAATTTTAAATACAAATCCAGTGAAATCTTTTTCTTCAGGTAAAACAATTCTTGTGTCACTTTCTTTAGGTCTTGGAGGAGGAGCTATAGTAATAAAACAATCTAATAACTCTCTAACACCAAAATTATTTAGCGCAGACCCAAAAAATACAGGTTGTAAACTTCCGTTTTGGTATGCCTCTAAATCAAATTTTGGGTATATCCCATCGGTTAGTTCTAATTCCTCACGTAAAGTATCTGCGGGTTTATCTCCAATTACATTATTAAGGTCCTTAGAGGACAGATCAGATATTTGGATAGTATCTTCTATATTTTTTCTGCTATCTCCGCTAAAAAGGTTAATATTTTTTTCCCAAATGTTATAGATACCTTTAAAATCATATCCCATTCCTATAGGAAAGCTTAATGGCGTAACTGTTAGCCCAAGTTTTTGCTCAATTTCATCCAAAAGTTCAAAAGCATCTTTTCCTTCACGATCCAGTTTATTAATAAAAACTATCATTGGGATATTTCTCATTCTACAAACTGAAACCAATTTTTCGGTTTGCTCTTCTACCCCTTTTGCAACATCAATAACTACAATAACACTATCTACAGCAGTAAGTGTTCTAAATGTATCCTCAGCAAAGTCTTTATGTCCAGGAGTATCTAAAATATTGATTTTTATTTCTTTATAATCAAATGCAAGAACAGAAGTAGAAACAGATATACCTCTTTGACGTTCTATTTCCATAAAATCACTAGTAGCGCCTTTTTTAATTTTATTCGATTTTACGGCACCAGCTTCTTGAATAGCACCTCCAAAAAGAAGTAGCTTTTCGGTTAATGTTGTCTTTCCTGCATCTGGGTGCGAGATAATTCCAAAGGTTCTTCTTCTTCGTATTTCGTCTGTAAATTTCATCTGTTTCTCTTTATTGATCTAAATTGTAATATAGGATTTCTGGTTTTTTATCAAAATACAAATATTACTAAGTAACTATCCTTTTTTAAATGTTCAAAAAATATTAGATATGATATCATACATAAATATATTTCAGGACATATAGCCAAGGGGTGCAAATATAATACTAAAATATGCAATTAGATGTTATATAGTTTAATCCCTTATTGAAGGGGCAATTCTCCAAAGCTAACCTCAAAAACAGAATATATTTGCATGAGCATATCTCGTAAGCTTGTTTTGGAGTTGCAGGCTCTGTAAAAATATTATAAAGGATTTAATATCCATAGAGAATAATTGATGAGCTGTTTAATCATAATGTTTTTCCTGTGAAATACACGTTTTTATGCTTTTTTATCGATCCTTTTTGTAATTTATCGAAAAGGTGTTTTTTTTTCATGAAAAACTATAAAAAAACAAAAATCTATTACCATATTTGCGTGGACTTATAGTTGTGTTAAAACCGTATTTAAATTACTGTTTTAACGAATAAATATGTAGAAACGACATCCCCCTAGTTTTTACCAGTACAACCAAAAACACATTGTTAAAATGAAAAAAAATACATTATTGTTATTTTTTTTTGAATGTATTTATATACATGCTCTTTCTTTATTGGGCTTTCTGTTTTTAGAAAGCACCAGTAGATTTACTTCTTCTTATTTAAGAAAAGATTATTTAAGAGTGTCTTGTGGTATGATAAAAATGATTCTATTGGTTTTTATTGATCTGCAAATTCACCAAGATGTTTTTTTTTGATTGAACAACATAGTTTGAAAAATAATTTACACAATTCTAAAAGGCTGGTATATCACGTATGGTAATTTTTACTCAACTTTCACACAAGAAAAAATCTTTATCTGTAAAGATTATTTTTATTATGATGTTACTTTTTGTTAGTGACATGTATGCTCAAAATTTATTAACAAACCCTGGTCTTGATGTTGCTACAGTAGATTGTACTACTGATAATGCAGGAGAAAATGTAGCTCCGGATGGATGGGATAAAATCCATACTCCGGATAGGTCTACAGAAACACAAAGGGCTTGGTATACTATTAATTCCCCAAGAACAGGATCGCCTAGTGGAGGATGCTATTTTGGTTTTAGGATGTTTGGTGTTAAAGGAGAAGGAATATATCAAAACGTGACTTTGGTAGGGGGAACGGAATATTCATTTTCTTTTGATTATTTAATAGAAACCAGACCAGGATTAGTGCCTTGTATTCCTCAATTAGAGATTAGATTAGATAGTACAGTAATAGGTACAGGTCCTATACTAAGCTCTGAAAATGTATGGGATAGGTCTACGATAACTTTTACAGCTCCTGCAAGTGGTACTTTTTCTTTTTCATTTATATCAAAAGGGACTTGCATAAATACTTGGAATTTTGTAGATGGCTTAGTTTTACAAAGGGTATCATCACCAGCACCAGATGTTACAATAGCAGATGCCGGTATTACAGAAGGCGGGAACATTACTTTTCCGGTTACCTTAAGCAATGCAAGCTCTTCGGATTTAACATTAACATTTACTTTGACCAATGGTACAGCAGGTAATGCTGATTATACAACTACCGATATACAGATTACCATACCAGCAGGGGATACTACCGCAAGTGTAATAGTTCCTACTACAGCAGATACTATCGATGAGCTAGACGAGACTTTTACTATAGCAGTAGGTAGTGTGGACTCCGGAACAGCAGGAAATACTGCCGATACCGCTGTGGGTACTATACTGGATGATGATGCCGCACCAGATGTTACAATAGCAGATGCCGGTATTACAGAAGGCGGGAACATTACTTTTCCGGTTACCTTAAGCAATGCAAGCTCTTCGGATTTAACATTAACATTTACTTTGACCAATGGTACAGCAGGTAATGCTGATTATACAACTACCGATATACAGATTACCATACCAGCAGGGGATACTACCGCAAGTGTAATAGTTCCTACTACAGCAGATACTATCGATGAGCTAGACGAGACTTTTACTATAGCAGTAGGTAGTGTGGACTCCGGAACAGCAGGAGATACTACCGATACCGCTGTGGGTACTATACTGGATGATGATGCCGCACCAGATGTTACAATAGCAGATGCCGGTATTACAGAAGGCGGGAACATTACTTTTCCGGTTACCTTAAGCAATGCAAGCTCTTCGGATTTAACATTAACATTTACTTTGACCAATGGTACAGCAGGTAATGCTGATTATACAACTACCGATATACAGATTACCATACCAGCAGGGGATACTACCGCAAGTGTAATAGTTCCTACTACAGCAGATACTATCGATGAGCTAGACGAGACTTTTACTATAGCAGTAGGTAGTGTGGACTCCGGAACAGCAGGAGATACTACCGATACCGCTGTGGGTACTATACTGGATGATGATGCCGCACCAGATGTTACAATAGCAGATGCCGGTATTACAGAAGGCGGGAACATTACTTTTCCGGTTACCTTAAGCAATGCAAGCTCTTCGGATTTAACATTAACATTTACTTTGACCAATGGTACAGCAGGTAATGCTGATTATACAACTACCGATATACAGATTACCATACCAGCAGGGGATACTACCGCAAGTGTAATAGTTCCTACTACAGCAGATACTATCGATGAGCTAGACGAGACTTTTACTATAGCAGTAGGTAGTGTGGACTCCGGAACAGCAGGAAATACTACCGATACCGCTGTGGGTACTATACTGGATGATGATGCCGCACCAGATGTTACAATAGCAGATGCCGGTATTACAGAAGGCGGGAACATTACTTTTCCGGTTACCTTAAGCAATGCAAGCTCTTCGGATTTAACATTAACATTTACTTTGACCAATGGTACAGCAGGTAATGCTGATTATACAACTACCGATATACAGATTACCATACCAGCAGGGGATACTACCGCAAGTGTAATAGTTCCTACTACAGCAGATACTATCGATGAGCTAGACGAGACTTTTACTATAGCAGTAGGTAGTGTGGACTCCGGAACAGCAGGAAATACTGCCGATACCGCTGTGGGTACTATACTGGATGATGATGCCGCACCAGATGTTACAATAGCAGATGCCGGTATTACAGAAGGCGGGAACATTACTTTTCCGGTTACCTTAAGCAATGCAAGCTCTTCGGATTTAACATTAACATTTACTTTGACCAATGGTACAGCAGGTAATGCTGATTATACAACTACCGATATACAGATTACCATACCAGCAGGGGATACTACCGCAAGTGTAATAGTTCCTACTACAGCAGATACTATCGATGAGCTAGACGAGACTTTTACTATAGCAGTAGGTAGTGTGGACTCCGGAACAGCAGGAAATACTACCGATACCGCTGTGGGTACTATACTGGATGATGATGCCGCACCAGATGTTACAAT
>NZ_CDSBKO010000122.1:0-5142 GCF_977115655.1 Aquimarina sp. | reverse complement strand
AAAAAAAACTTGTCGGAACAAAAAAAGGTTGTAGGTTTGCAGCCCGCAAAACAGGAAGAAGTTTTGAGTTCATAAGCAAGGTTTTTTATAAAGGTTTAAGGGTTGAAAAAACTTTTAAAAATAAACAGAAAAAGTCTTGTTAATTAAAAAAGAGGTTGTATATTTGCACCCGCTTTGAAAAACAAGGCAAGTTCATAAAAAAAGTAGTACTGGGGTAAAGTGTTTTTAGAGGCACACATAAAGGTTCGATTCCTTTGATACTATCGATAATTGCTAGCGAAGAAGATTGCTTTAGCGGTTAAAAAAAGTTCATAGACATATTGATTGACAGCGCGTATTAGACCAGAGATGGTTTATTACAAAGAATAAAGACTAGAAACATCATAGAGATACGATTATAATTCCGTTGTATTGTTTTAAATAATATTTAAAGACAAACGATGAAGAGTTTGATCCTGGCTCAGGATGAACGCTAGCGGCAGGCTTAACACATGCAAGTCGAGGGGTAACAGGGTGCTTGCACCGCTGACGACCGGCGCACGGGTGCGTAACGCGTATAGAACCTACCTTATAGTAAGGGATAGCCCAGAGAAATTTGGATTAATACCTTATAGTATTGGATTGTGGCATCACAGACCAATTAAAGATTTATTGCTATGAGATGGCTATGCGTTCTATTAGCTAGTTGGTATGGTAACGGCATACCAAGGCTACGATAGATAGGGGTCCTGAGAGGGAGATCCCCCACACTGGTACTGAGACACGGACCAGACTCCTACGGGAGGCAGCAGTGAGGAATATTGGACAATGGGCGCAAGCCTGATCCAGCCATGCCGCGTGCAGGAAGACGGTCCTATGGGTTGTAAACTGCTTTTATACAGGAAGAAACACCTCTACGTGTAGAGGCTTGACGGTACTGTACGAATAAGGATCGGCTAACTCCGTGCCAGCAGCCGCGGTAATACGGAGGATCCAAGCGTTATCCGGAATCATTGGGTTTAAAGGGTCCGTAGGCGGGTTTATAAGTCAGTGGTGAAAGTTTGCGGCTCAACCGTAAAATTGCCATTGATACTGTAAGCCTTGAATTATTGTGAAGTGGTTAGAATGTGTAGTGTAGCGGTGAAATGCATAGATATTACACAGAATACCGATTGCGAAGGCAGATCACTAACAATATATTGACGCTAAGGGACGAAAGCGTGGGTAGCGAACAGGATTAGATACCCTGGTAGTCCACGCCGTAAACGATGGTTACTAGCTGTTCGGACTTCGGTCTGAGTGGCTAAGCGAAAGTGATAAGTAACCCACCTGGGGAGTACGTTCGCAAGAATGAAACTCAAAGGAATTGACGGGGGCCCGCACAAGCGGTGGAGCATGTGGTTTAATTCGATGATACGCGAGGAACCTTACCAGGGCTTAAATGTAGATTGACAGGTTTAGAGATAGACTTTCCTTCGGGCAATTTACAAGGTGCTGCATGGTTGTCGTCAGCTCGTGCCGTGAGGTGTCAGGTTAAGTCCTATAACGAGCGCAACCCCTGTTGTTAGTTGCCATCGAGTCATGTCGGGAACTCTAACAAGACTGCCAGTGCAAACTGTGAGGAAGGTGGGGATGACGTCAAATCATCACGGCCCTTACGTCTTGGGCTACACACGTGCTACAATGGTAGGTACAGAGAGCAGCCACAACGCAAGTAGGAGCGAATCTACAAAACCTATCTCAGTTCGGATCGGAGTCTGCAACTCGACTCCGTGAAGCTGGAATCGCTAGTAATCGGATATCAGCCATGATCCGGTGAATACGTTCCCGGGCCTTGTACACACCGCCCGTCAAGCCATGGAAGCTGGGGGTACCTGAAGTCCGTCACCGCAAGGAGCGGCCTAGGGTAAAACTAGTAACTGGGGCTAAGTCGTAACAAGGTAGCCGTACCGGAAGGTGCGGCTGGAACACCTCCTTTCTAGAGCATTGCCGGATAGTTTATTCTGTCCAACAAGCAATCAGAAATGATACGATGGAATGTTTTTTTATTTTGTTAATAGTCTTTAAGCTGTCGGTTAATTAATTTATTTAGTATTGAGTACAGAGTATTAAGTATTAAGTATTAGGATATATTTAGATTTTTAATCTAATTCTCAATACTAACTACTCATGCTAATTTAAAGTCTCATAGCTCAGCTGGTTAGAGCGCTACACTGATAATGTAGAGGTCGGCAGTTCGAGTCTGCCTGAGACTACGAAGTCGAAAGACAGAGGAGAAGTTTACCCTGAGTTTATCGAAGGGGTTTCTGCTGGAGACTACGGGTTAAATATTAAATGTAAAAGTTTAAGTTTAAAATGTAAAAGTAGTTGTTTACTTACTTTTAACTTTATAGTTTTTCGGTTTTAGATTTATTATTTATACGTTCATTGATTATAGTATTGAAAGGAAATTCTAGAAGATAGAGTTTAAGTCACATTATTCGTAATTCTAAATTCATAATTCTGAATTTCAAATAATGGGGGATTAGCTCAGCTGGCTAGAGCGCCTGCCTTGCACGCAGGAGGTCATCGGTTCGACTCCGATATTCTCCACGATTCTTTAGATATTAGTAAAGATAGTTTTTAAAACACAGGATTCATAAAAGAATACGTTTTAACTACATTTATATTAGTATTGATTACGAGAAAAAAGTTCATTGACATATTGATTTAAAAATACGAGCACATATTGTAAATATGTGATAAAAAAAAGAGGGATATTATCTTTATAGATAGTATCCAATAACAAAAAGAGCAAATTAAAGCAAGACGCATAAGCTAATTAAGGGCGTATGGGGAATGCCTAGGCTCTCAGAGGCGAAGAAGGACGTGATAAGCTGCGAAAAGCTGCGGGGACAGGCACATACTGATTGATCCGCAGATATCCGAATGGGGCAACCCGGTATGTTGAAGACATATCATCCAGCAATGGAGGCGAACCCGGAGAACTGAAACATCTAAGTACCCGGAGGAGAAGAAAACAAAAGTGATTCCGTTAGTAGTGGCGAGCGAACGCGGATTAGCCCAAACCTGTTTTGTTACGGCAAGATAGGGGTTGTAGGACTACGATATAAGAAGTGCGATGAATTAGAACAGGTTGGAAAGCCAGGCCAAAGACGGTGATAGCCCGGTATAGGTAAAGACCATGGATTTAGTAGTATCCTGAGTAGTGCGGGGCACGTGAAACCCTGTATGAATCTGGCGGGACCATCCGTTAAGGCTAAATACTCCTGAGAGACCGATAGTGAACCAGTACCGTGAGGGAAAGGTGAAAAGAACCCTGAATAAGGGAGTGAAATAGATCCTGAAACCATACGCTTACAAGCGGTCGGAGCCATTCGTGGTGACGGCGTGCCTTTTGCATAATGAGCCTACGAGTTACTTTTACTAGCAAGGTTAAGTTGTTCAGCAACGGATCCGAAGCGAAAGCGAGTCTGAATAGGGCGCTATAGTTAGTAGTAGTAGACGCGAAACCGTGTGATCTACCCTTGGGCAGGTTGAAGCTTTGTTAACCCAAAGTGGAGGACCGAACCCGTTGACGTTGAAAAGTCTTGGGATGACCTGTGGGTAGGGGTGAAAGGCCAATCAAACTCGGAAATAGCTCGTACTCCCCGAAATGCATTTAGGTGCAGCGTTGGCATAGTTTTATAGAGGTAGAGCTACTGATTGGATGCGGGGGCTTCACCGCCTACCAATTCCTGACAAACTCCGAATGCTATAAAATGTTTGCCAGCAGTGAGGGCATGGGTGCTAAGGTCCATGTCCGAGAGGGAAAGAACCCAGACCATCAGCTAAGGTCCCCAAATATATGCTAAGTTGAAAAAACGAGGTTTGTCTGCCTAGACAGCTAGGATGTTGGCTTGGAAGCAGCCATTCATTTAAAGAGTGCGTAACAGCTCACTAGTCGAGCGGTTCGGCATGGATAATAATCGGGCATAAACATATTACCGAAGCTATGGACAGATTAATCTGTGGTAGGGGAGCATTGTATTCAGCGTTGAAGGTGAGGGGCGATCCTTGCTGGAGCGTATACAAAAGAAAATGTAGGCATAAGTAACGATAATGCGGGCGAGAAACCCGCACACCGAAAGACTAAGGTTTCCTCAGCTATGCTAATCAGCTGAGGGTTAGTCGGGGCCTAACGCGAACCCGAAAGGGGTAGTGGATGGACAACAGGTTAATATTCCTGTACCTGCTCACGCAAAAAGTGACGGAGGCGAATAGTTAGTGCGCACTGACGGAAATGTGCGTTGAAGGGAGTAGTAATACCCCGATAGTACCCAGAGGCTTCGGCCAATGGGATAATCTAGCGAATCGACTTCCAAGAAAAACGAGTGAAGCAGCCCGTACCGTAAACCGACACAGGTAGTTGGGATGAGAATTCTAAGGTGCTCGAGAGATTCATGGCTAAGGAACTAGGCAAAATCGACCCGTAACTTCGGGAGAAGGGTCGCCCATCTTCGGATGGGCCGCAGTGAAGAGGTCCAGGCGACTGTTTATCAAAAACACAGGGCTATGCTAAATAGAAATATGATGTATATGGCCTGACACCTGCCCGGTGCCGGAAGGTTAAGAGGAGATGTCATCTTCGGAGAAGCATTGAATTGAAGCCCCGGTAAACGGCGGCCGTAACTATAACGGTCCTAAGGTAGCGAAATTCCTTGTCGGGTAAGTTCCGACCTGCACGAATGGTGTAACGATCTGGACACTGTCTCAGCCATGAGCTCGGTGAAATTGTAGTATCGGTGAAGATGCCGGTTACCCGCTGTGGGACGAAAAGACCCCGTGCACCTTTACTATAGCTTAGTATTGACTTTGGATAAGTAATGTGTAGGATAGGTGGGAGATATTGATCATGCGTCGCCAGGCGTATGTGAATCATTGTTGAAATACCACCCTTTGCTTATTCGAAGCCTAACATCGTGAGATGGACAGTGCTTGGTGGGTAGTTTGACTGGGGTGGTCGCCTCCAAAAGAGTATCGGAGGCTTCTAAAGGTTTGCTCAGTACGGTTGGTAATCGTACGCAGAGTGCAATGGCATAAGCAAGCTTGACTGAGAGAGATACAGCTCGATCAGGTACGAAAGTAGAGCATAGTGATCCGGTGGTTCCGCATGGAAGGGCC
>NZ_CDSBKO010000121.1:0-5293 GCF_977115655.1 Aquimarina sp. | reverse complement strand
GACAATGGGTATGATGGTAAGTTGGTGGTAAGCGGTTATTCCAATACGATTTTGTAACCACAACACAATGAGGGATAAAATAGATCTTTTTTTTGAAAAACTAAAAAATAGTGAAAGCAAGAAGCAGTACAAGGCAAAAAAGAAAAAATCTGGTTGTTTGTCTTTGTTAGCATTTTTGTCTTTTATTACATTTTTGGGATCCTTTTTTATTTGGCTTTTATTTTCGTTTGGATCTTTTTTAGGTTTTATGGGTACAATTACCAAATATAGTTTTTTTCTATACTTTTTATTATATGTTATTAGAAAATGGCCCATTAGAAAATTTAAACCCAATATACATTTACAAAAGGAATTAAAGCAGGACATTCTTCCTTTGCTTACAAAACAAATATATACAGATGCAACATTTAAGAGTAATAAAAAAGTTAAAGATGAATACTTAAAAGAGGCTGATTTTTTAAAACTAGGTTTTTTTGATAGTAAACAGTAGCTTAGAGGAGAGGACTGCATAACTGGAAAGTCGGATAACGTAGAATTTGAGTTTTCTGAAATCACAAATTATATAAGGGGGTTAACAAAAAAGACAGGTTGTCTGATGCTTCTAGCTATTCTAATAGAAGAAGCTTTGAACATTAGGGTGTTTGACGATGGGCAAGATGGTTTTATAAACCCTGATGCAGTTTTTGGAAAAACTAAAGAAAATTTCAGAGGTTTTTTTCTATATGCAGATTTCCACAAAGATTTTCAAGGTGAAATAATAATTAGAAGTAAGACCAAAAGCATACTTGATAAAATTCTTTTAAATAAGAAAGGAATGGTAAAAATTATTCCAGAAAATAAAGACATTGATAATCGTTACGAAATATTAGCTTCTAATCAACAGCTTGGATATTATGTACTATCTCCCGTAATTATTGAAGCAATCGATAATATCACCAGAATGTACGGTAAGTCGTTACAGATGAAAATAAAAGAAGGAAAACTTTTTATGATATTGCCTTTAGAACATAATTATTTTGAAACCTATCAAATCAAAAATAACATATATGTTTTAAACACTAAATCAGAAATTATAAAAGAACTGGAAACCGTTAAAACTCTAATTAAAACTCTAAATCTTGACACTAGAATATGGACAAAAAAATAAGTAATACAGAGTTTGATAAAAACAATAGTGTTTCTATCTTCAGACCCGATAATTTTTTACTGGCACAACTGCATACTAATTTATCCGAAATTTTACCAAAAAAAGAACAAGAAAAAGAATATGTAGTTACACTAACTCAAGATCGATTAGAAATACAAACGGATTTTATATATAAAAAAAAGACTAAAAAATCTCTTCATCTATATAGTATTTCACAACTACACAATTTTTTTAGAATAACTATACGTAAAGTAAAATTTGATGAAGATGGTGTAGAAACTATAGAAGACACCCCAATTTCTATAAAAAAAGATAATATTATTGATAGCATTTACATATATGTTAATGAATTATTAGGGGCATCAGAGAATTTTGAAGATAAAAACTAAAATGAATTTATAACAGACTTAAACCTTAAATGCAAAAATCATATTTTATATATACTAAGTCCTAATGAATTTATTCTAATATGTCTTCCTATTACTAGTGTAGAGAGCAAGGATAATGTTTTAAATATACAGGAAATCGAAAATTATTTCTTTATCCAGACTACAGATAGACGATTGATATTAGCAATCGATAAATATATGTCCATTGAAGTATTTAATATCGATGAGGAAATATTCACTTACAAAGAAATGATCGGCAAAGATCGAATATTTAACCCTCAATTTTCTTTTTATACAGAGTTTTTTAATGACAAATTGTTTCATGTAGCACAAGATATTATTACTAAAAAACAAAAAGAACCGATACCCATATTTGCAGACATATTGGTTCTAAAAAATAATGCATCCAAAAAACAAATAGGATATCTAAAAAAATTATATACCTCCAAAAATAATAATCAAGAGAGAACAGTTTGTTTATTAAAATCAGAATTGATAACACGATTCCCTAAACGAAAATTTATTGAAGAAAACAGTAATAATAATATTATATTCCAGTTCATCAGTAACCACAAAGATTTCAGTATATATTTGTTAAAGGTAATAGAGGATTGGCAAATCAAATTAGAGGAGCAAGTACAGTTTTTGAATTTTCTTTTAGCAAATACAGAACATTATAACTACTACCACATATCCGATTTCTATACTCATATTTTTAAAGCACAAACAAATACCAAAAAAGATAAGGATCTTAACTTCAGACTAGGATATATAAATTATCTAAAAAAAACTAAACAATACTATATAGCTATACCTATATATGAAGAATTAATATATCAAGTTGAAGAAGATAATCTATTGGATATAATTTCGGATAGCAAAATAAATATTATAGATGGGGAACACTCTAATCAGTTAAGAATACAACTATTAGAAGACTTAGCCAAAATAAAAACAGAACTTAAAACATCAAATGACGATGAGTTACTAAAACTGGCAATACTTCAACCATTAACCACAATAAGAATTGATAACCTAAAAACAGCAACAAAAACAGTTCTGAAACAAAAAGCAGAAGTGGTATGCTCCACCATGAGTATAGCATCATTTAACTGTGAAGATAAAATCCCTACAAAACTATCTCCCGAAACCTATGAAAAGGAAAACCTGTTCGAATTAGTTGTTCCTGAGTGTTTTAAAAAGAAACAAGGTTTTCTCCAAACTCTTACTAATTTAATAGCGCAAATTGATCCCCCTGATTATAGTAATGTATTACAATTTTCTGAAAAAGTCACAGAATCTAATCAGCCCAGACTATATAGAATATTGAAGGAAACTTCAAAAATTCTATCAATTACTAGTATTGAATGTTTTCTTGGAAGAGGTAATTATTCTAGCGAAATTATAGGAGTTGAAGGAGCTACTAATTTTTTAATTGTTGGTTGTGATTATCTTGATGAAAAAAACATTAAATATTTATCTTACAAAGAACTTCAGTTTTTGATAAGTATAGAACTGAGTCACATATTATTCGAGCATACAAGACTTACTTCTAAGGATATATGGAGAGGTGCAAAAAATAAAAGCCTAAACTTAGCACAAGTCTTGTTGATAGCACTTCCTGTTTTGGGAACATTAGGAAATGTAATTGGTAAATATGCTAATATTTCTTATTTAGGTAAAATGATAAATGGGATTGATAGAATTAATAACGTTGTAGAAAAAGGACAAACAGCTATTGAATATAGCGGTAAGGTAAGAACCATAATAAGTAAAAAAGAAGAAAAAGAAAAGAACCTCTTAGCGACTTCTAGATTAATGGAAATTTCTGCCGACAGAGCAGGATTATTAATAACAAAAGATATTAAATCTTGCTTAACAGCAATACTCAAATCTGATTCTGATTTTGAACAAACAAAAGAGTTTATTGAAAAAAAAGGAGTGCTAACTTTCTTAAAACAACAAAATGAAGAATTAGAATACCTTAATCAATCCTATATTATTAGATTAAAAATGTTATTTAACTTTTATTTGACCAACGATATAATTTGAAAATTATAGAATATGATAAAAGAATGTAAATCTCTTACTAAAAAAAGTACAAATGTATTTACTATAACATCTCTTAATGAAAACAGGTAATCATCAATAAAAAAAATAATATGTTACAAAATATCCAAATTCAAGAACTAGTCGATGAGATATGGCATCCTAATATAGTTTGTAAAATAGATAACGAAGTCCCTAAAAATATAGAGGAGCGTTACTTGCATATTCTATGTAGCTTAGTTAATATTGTTAAAAGTTGCGTTACCAAAGGATTACACAGTCCTTATATTCATATTAAAGATATTCATGGGGAATTACTTTTTAACGATCGGTTAAACATTATTAATAAAAGGATCAATAAATTCATTGTGTATAAACCAGAGTATTGTGAAATCCACTTAATAAAAAAAAGAAACCCTCTGGCAGTTTATTATTATGCTTTTACCCCGCAATCTATTGCAGATAACAACAGGTTTTATCTAAATCGAATTAACTTTTCTAATGGAACTTTAAACCTGGAAGCTTACCAAAAAGCAGCCACTGCCATATTAAAAATGGTAAAAAAAGGAGATGCAATAGATAACAATACACTTATGGACACTAGTGTAACTTTGCATAATTATGATCCCGATACAAAGCAATGGAATATTGAGTATCATAGAAGAAGTAAGTGCTAACTTCCATCTATTGTACTTGTTCAGACAAGTTTGTGTAGAAAATATCATTCAATAGATGTAATATTTATTTTTCAATCTATAAAAAAGATAAAATTAATCTAGTAATAAAACAATATTAACAAAATGCAATCACATCCATACCACAACCCGGGAGAAGTAACAAAAGCATTAGAGGGGACACAGATCGCTTCTATGGGGTTTTCCAAAGGGAATTTTCACTTAGTTTTTGATAACGGACAAGATATATTCAATGTCTCTTTTAAGGAGTCCAAAGATTGGGATTTCACTCCTTTTAGGAAACAAAATATAGTCTCCAAAATTACTTTTTATAAGATGGACGAGATTTTGCCTGTACCTTTATTAAAGCTATATCCAAGAATAAAAAAATATAAAGGAAAACAAATTGTTACTGCTCATTTAGAATCTAAAATCGGGATGTCTGGAGTTGTTGTTTTTAAAGAAATACATTATGACATACAAAGACGTATGAATGACACTACTTTTCCTGTTAATTTGAACTAATCCATTGCCATGTAATCTGTCAGAATAGATTTATTTGAATTTAATGATAAGACCATAAGAAAACCAAAGCAATAAAAAATAAAATCTTATAAACCCATTTTATCTATGTCGTTAAGTTAAGCTGTATCTTTTTGAGGATTAAATATCTGTAAAAGCAAAATACCCCTTTACTTCCATCATGGATTCCAGCGTAGGCTGGAATCCACCATTAACAAACTTTGAATCAATAGTATAAATTATTAACTTAACGACATTGTCCATTTTATGCTGTAGAAAATCTATTACATCTTGTAGCTGCTGCAAATACAGACGCTTTGCTTCGTTTTTTAATTAACCATAGCCCTTCAATAAACTCAGGGTAAACCGCTATGCTAAAATCAAGAAAACGACTGTATTTATGGCATCTTCAAGCTTCATTACGAAGTTCTACTGCATAAAGCGGAATAAAGAAAAAAAGACCGTTGCAAGGTTTTTTGTAATCTCTTAATTTTTTTTATCTTTTGGGTATG
>NZ_CDSBKO010000120.1:0-5322 GCF_977115655.1 Aquimarina sp. | reverse complement strand
CAGTCAACAAGGCATATAGCGCTGGCCTATCGGCACGCCATATGCTTAGTTATTACCACACGTTTATGGCTCAGTAATTTCAATTGTGTTTGTTTCAATATTATATTTAAAATATTTGCCTAAAGCAGTAGAAAGTACCATAAATTCTTTCATTCCAATCAAACTTCCGTAAAGTCTGAAAGTACAAATATCAGTTGCGGTAATGTATGGTGTAGATTTTAAATGTGAATGAATAGCAGATATTACAACAGCACCTCCAGGCATTTTTGATTGGGCTGGTATCATTCGAGAATGAAATTTTTCCCACTCTGTAATTTTTCCATTTAAATCAGATCGGAACAAATAGTCGTTCCCGAAAGGAATTAAATCAGATTTTGTAGTACCCATTATGATGTACAACTTATATTCATTTTGTTCTTTTAGTAAAACTAAATTTGGATTAAAACCTTCTGGAAAACCAACTTTATATTTAGGATCAGACAATTGTTCAACAATCTTGATTTTAACATTTAAATATTCCTGTTCTATATCTGATAATAAATTCTTTTCTAAATCTGTGTTAAACGGTTTACTTAAATTAGATGTTGTAAAAGAGTATTTAGCAATTCTATTTTTTTGTGATTTGTCTATGAATGATGCGTAAATCGTATCATTGGAATGATAGATAACATATCCGCCATATTTTTTTTTGAGTTTTGCTTTGGACATCAATAAATCAGATGCATTCCACGCAATTTTCTCATAATTATAAAGCAAATTAGCTTCTTTTAAAATCGAGTTTAGTTTAGTTTGTAAAGTATCAGATTGAGAATAACAAAGTGAAGTAAAAATTAACAACAATATTAAAAGGGCGTGTTTCTTCATTCAGTTTTTTTTAATGTGTGGTAACGGTTTTGGGCTTTATGCAGGTGGGGTATTTTAGCACCGAAGCTGAATAAGAAATCCCAATGTTCAAATATAGCGAAAAGTTCAATAGAATTCCTTCAGCCCCACTTGCATAAAACCCATGTTACCTGCTGGCGTTTTTGTAGGTCAATATATTTTCTGCTATTTTATCTATCGTTTTTGCAATTCGTTCTACTTTCGTTGCGTCTGTTTTGGCAGAATAAATCCATTCTATGATTGTTTTTTGTTCTCCATTTGTATAGTTTAAAAAGGTTTCATAAGCAGTTGGTTCGTCCATTAAGCAAAGTTTTAATTCTTCTGGAATATCTGTTGGGAAATTGTCTGCAAACAAAATTATGTGAACATAATCGCCTTCTTTTTTATTCAATTTTTTTCTGATTTCTGCTTTTACGGGCAAAAAAAGATTGTCATTTCCCATTGGTTGTAAATTATAATTTTTGATTTCAAAATGGTCAATTGTACCTCGAACTCTTACCCAACCAAAAGGTGTGTTTTTGTTTTGAGCTATTTCAGGAATTCTTGCAAATGTCCAACCACCTTTGCCTTGAAATTTTTCGAGCAAGTATTCTTTATCAACCAATGGGATTTGTTCTGTCATTTTTTGTTATGCTATTAAATACCAAAAATCAAGTTCCATTGTGGTTTCGTTTGCCATTTCTAACAATGGTTTGCAAAATGGATTGTTAAAATAACCAAAACATATTTCTTTGGTTTTGCCCAAAGTTTCACCAATGGTTATTTCCGAAAATCTATTTTCTTTTACTGAACCTATAAAATGTGCTTTTGTATTTTCAAAAGTGTTTAAATACTCTTTTTCTAAACTTTCTGATATTGTCAATAATTTATGATTTTCATTTTCATTTTTAAGTTCAAAAGTTCCACATTCCACACACGAAAAATGATTTGGAATTTCAAAATCGTCTTTCAATATTTTATGAAATGTCATTTTAATGCTTTGTTCATCAATTAATTTAAAAAAATCTTGTGCTTCTTGAAGTTGCATTAGGTTTTCTTCTAATTTTTTTAAATCATCAATTTCAGTTACGAAAAGTACATTGGCATAGTCGTTTTTGAAGTTACGAACCAAACAATGCAAAATTACACCACTTTGTTTACTTAATACCGTTTCAAATTTCATAACTGCATTTATCAGTTCATCATCTGTTACTGTTTCTTTTTTCTTGAAACTTGTAAATTCCATTGCTTTTGCAAAATTATTGCTTACTCTTATCATTTTTTTGAGTTTAAAATTAATACTTCTGCAAAAGTATAGTGAGGTTGTGACAGCCTTATGTCAAGGGTTAAATTTATGATTTGCACATTTCAAAATATTCTTGAAGTTTCATTTTGTGTGGCTCAAATTGTTTATTGAGTACTTTTAAATGTTGAATTCTATCCAATCTAAAAGCCCTAAAATCGTTTCTTAATTGGCAAAATGCTACAAGTACCCAATTTTCTTGTGTATTGTAAAGTGCAAAAGGTTCAATAATTCTTTTGGTAATTTCGCTTTTGTTGTTTGAGTAATTTATTTCAATACAATTAAAATTAGTCAAAGCTAACTGCAACGTTGATAGAAAGCTACTTGTTGAATTGTTATCTGTGTTGTATCGAAAAACTACACGATTTGAAAGTAAATTAGCTTTCTCCTTTGTGTTGTATCGCAAAACAGATTTTATTTTGTTAATTGCCTCACGGTATTCTTTTACAAACGAAGCGTCTTTATTTTTTAAAATCAGTTGTTCTGCTGTAATTAGTGCATTGGCTTCACTTTCCGTAAACATTATAGGTGGAATTCTGTAACCTTCCATTAAACAGTAACCTTTTCCGTCTTCTGTCAAAATTGGAACTCCTGCTTCTTCTAATGCTTTTATGTCTCTATAAATTGTCCGATTGCTTACTGAAAATTTATTGGCAAGTTCAGAAGCGGTCAAAAGTCGTTTTGTTTGTAGTTGCGTTAAAATTGTCGTTAGTCGTGAAAGTCTTTTTGTAGTGTCATTCATTTGAATTTTCTATTGGAATGTTCGATTTAGCACGGTCGCTTTATGCTTGCAGGTAACGTTTACTGTATATTTTCGTGGCTGAATTCAAGGTAGCGAAATTTCGATTTACCACGTAGTCAATCTGCAAGATTGACTGGCTAAATTTGTCCTCCGAAGCTAGTCAATCTTGCAGATTGACGGGATTTCTACAAAGAACCAAAGCCTCGAAAACCACTAGCCAGCCATGAAATATACAGAGTGTTGGCAACCGTTTTTTAATTTTCATCTTCCTCACGCCATACTGCGGTAAGGAAATATTTATCAAATTGTTCGCCAAATACTCCGTAATATCTAATTGAATCGTTCCTTTCGATTGTACCCCAAGCTCCGCTGTTCATGGTGAATTTATACGTCAGATTTTTTTGTTTTAATTGTCCCTCGTATTGACAAGGAAGATGACTAAATAGATAATGCCACTCTTGTCCTTCGATAAATCTAGATTCAGCTATAATTTGCTTTAGATTTTTATCATCTATTATCCAAGAGTTACATTTTGATGTGTCGGTGTCTGATGATGGGTATTTATTGTTTTTGTTAAAGGTTACTAGGTCAAATTGTTCATCGAATACAAAGAAGTCAGATTCCAATTTATTAGTTCGTTGGTATTTTTGATAAACCATTTCTAATTCTTCTTTTGCTGGTTCAAATCCTAGATCATAGGCTTTTTGTAGATATTTCATTGCCATTTTTCTTGTGTTTTCATCACAACTGTCAAGACTTAGAGTTGTCCCAGGTGCATCAGTATGTTTTAAAAGTTGAATATACGTGTCATAAAACGCCTGTGGATAATTATGTTTATCAGCCATTTGTTTAGCATAATCAAAAAAAGACCCATGTTCATAATCTAAATAAGCAGTTTCTAATTCGTTATAAGCGTCAATATCTCCACTATCCAAGGCAAGGGTTTTTAGCTCTTCAAGTGATCTACTTGGCTGATTCATGCTTCTTGTTTCAAACGAATCACAGCTTGATAATCCAATTACAATAGATAAAACTGATATGATTAAAAATTTCGGTTTCATTATGGTTGCCAACACTAAGTGTAAGATGAGCGATAGCATCTTTGATTAAATCGTTTGCGCAGCGATAGCGAAGACAAACTATTTGAGCAATGCATTCTTACATAGTGTTATGTTTAGTTTATTTGTCCAAAGCTAAGGAATTTTTCTTTTCCATCCAGTGGGACAAATAAAACGGTGTTTCAAAAAGCACCCAAAATAACAGCAACCCAAAACGTTTTTAATTGCCAGTGTAGCCTATTACATATATAGGTAATATGTGGAGTTGGCTACAATGGGACAGAGGGGTAAAAAACGTAAAGATCTGTCAACTTTTTATGCGTAGTGCTTCCGTTATTGAAAAATAAGCACTTGACTTTCCATTTTTTTTTCAATACCTTCACCAAAGTCTTTTAGACGTTACATACGTTTGCAAATTCTGATTTGCACGATGAAATCGCTAAGACTTTGAGTGTGCCAATTACCATTGACACCTACTGCATAAAAAAGCGTCCTTCAATCCTACTTTTTACCAATCCAATTAGAAAGTTTTGTCTGCGTGACTTTTTGAAATTAAACCTAACGGCTTTGTGTATGATTAGTGGCGTGTTTAAGCACCTAATTTAGTAAATACAAACTGAATAGAAAATCCGCGAGGATTTTCGTAAGTAGGCGAGAACTAGCCATTAATTATACACGGTGTTCTACGCAGTTTTTATTTGTTCAGTTAATTTTTCCACCCATTCTTTTTGTTTGTAATAATTTGGCGGTAATGGATGATAATACGCAAATTCAGTCCCGTCTTTTTTAATTCCGTAACAGTTTTCATTTCCAATTCGTTTAATTGCATTTTTTGCTAATTCAGTCAAAGAATTGTCAACTCCCCAAGCAAGTATTGTTTTTACACCTTTGATAAAATATTTGTCAAAATCAGCTTTTCTACGTTCATCAAAAATCGAGTGAGCGATATTTTTCTTTTCAAATAATGAAATCAGTTCATAAAATTTTCCGCTACTTGTTTCTCGAGCATCAGAAAGATTTAAAATCCGAGAAAATTCAAACCCGCAATTTAACATAACTTCCATTATTTTGCTTTGAGTATTGTCCGGAATGGCTTCTGATTCTAAATTGTTGTTTTCAATCCCGTTTAGGGGTCGAGATTTTCCAGGATTCATCATCACAACCATTAAGTCAGGAATTTTCAAGTTCGATTCCTTTTTTTTAATATTCAGAACTTTTCGGAATTTATATCCATCTGTTTTATAAAAAAGTCCAGTAATATGAAAAGTTTCTTTCATTCGTGGTTTTGGTTCAAATTGCGTAGAACAATAGAATATGTGTACCAGTACACATATATCTATTATATTTATTACAAATCT
>NZ_CDSBKO010000119.1:0-5353 GCF_977115655.1 Aquimarina sp. | reverse complement strand
GGTTGTTGTTGATCATCTGTGTCCATTGGGTCCAGTTCAATAACATCCTCGACATCATGGTATGCACCAGCTGCCCCGCCCACTTGTACTGCTGGTTCCGCCGGCACTTCCAGCACTTCGGCCGCTTCAAACCCATCGAAGTCGTTGGGTTGAGCCGCCGCCCCTGCTCTCTCATTAGCCACCGTCCTCACCAATGCTTGTGGCAACACGATTCCTTTACCCCTTCCCCGGCCAATTCCCTTTGTGGGCGCTGGGGTACTCTGTCCATCGTCTGACGACGATACTTCCCCCGGCTCCTTCGAGTCTTTTCTCACTGGTTTCACCACCTTTGGTTCTGCCACTTTGGGATGAATCACTAGGATTCCCCCCACATTGTCCACCCTTCGATCTTCTGACCGTTCCCGTCTTCTTTCCTCTCGCTCTTTGCCTCTTCTCGAGTGGCTCCTCTCTTCTCTTCTCGGTTCTTTCGACGCTCTTTCATGATAACGGGAGCTTGTGGATCTGGATTTTCCTTTTGACCCGCGTCGTTCCCTCTCCCGAGACGTCTCTCGTGAGTAGTTTCGACGCTGATATTCTCTGGAGCGGCTTCTTCGTCGCTTTGAAGATGCTTGATGGTCATCCTTCAGTCGGTCGCCGGCCGGACGACGTTCTTTGGTTGACCCTTGTGATTCATGACGGCGCTCCACAGGCTTGATCAGAGCCTGTCTTGCTTCGTCCGTTGGGGACTTTTCTCGCATCTTCCTCGCCACCGCTAAATCCTTGCCAGCTGATTTCGCACTCCCATCTTCATCGGTGGTGGCGTCTTCTCCCGTTCTATAGTGCTCGTCGATGCTTGCTCCCGATGCCGTTGTGGCCTTCGGTGCTGTTTCTGACAGAGCTCGTTGTTGCGCCTTTTTCCTCTCTTGCAGATCTTGAAAATTCTTGAAGCATTTAGACAAGCTTCGTTTCAGTTCTACCGGGTCGATTACTGCCATTTTGGCCACCGTTTCACAGGGTTTTCGCACCGTAGCTTTTTCCCCGAACACGGCTTCTATGACTGGCTTGTCTTCCACAACTTGTCGTGGTCTTGGCTGTCGTTCCCGTGGGCGTCCACGACTTTGGGTTCTTGTTTCTTTATCATCTCTCCCTGATGAGGACTCATCCCGCGCTGTACTTCCAGGTATCGTAACGAGAAGTTGCTGTCCCCATGGTTGCCCCATTGGAGGAGGACCCGCTTGTTGCGTCCTCATCTGTACGGCGAACGTCTCTGTCGTTTGCTTCAGTGTCATCTTGAGACTTTGGATTTTCAGATCTTTATACGCCGTCACTTGTTGGATTTCAGCGTTGCGGCTGTTGATCACATCGCTGTACATCAACCGCATTTTCTCGATTTGCTCGTCGGCTGCTCTCTGGCGATTCGACGTAGCATTCAGCTCACTTTCCAATCCCCGACGTACACTCTCTATCCGTTCATGCATGAGTGTGATCCAGTCACACAGGTCCTGATACGCGATCACTCTGTCATCCACTCTGGGGTCGGTCGATGCTCGAGGTATCGGGATGTTATTCGGGTGCATGTGTTCCACTTCTGCTTGCAGGTGGGCCAATCCGATGTACATCCCTTCCAAGGACGGACATTTCGTTCTTGTTTGTCCTTGTGTATTTGCCTCTTCGGGCCCTTGATGCTGTCCTTGCCTTTTTCCCAGGATGGACTGCACCCGTCTTTTTACCCCTTCTTTGATGGTTTCTTTTGTGCGTTCAATAATTTTCACTTGTTCTGCTCCCCCTGGCAGGTTCTTAATGATTTCCGCCTTCTGGGTCAGTTCCCTCATTAAAGTACCGAACCCATTGTTCGCAAGTATTTCCCCCCGTTGTTGCTGGGATGCTGTTGGAGGGCCTGACGTATCCATTGGTTGGTTTTGGACCGCCATTGCCGCCGCCAGAATATCGTCGCTCAACTGTATTTGCTGAGTCGGCCTGTCTGCTGTTCGTACCCCTTCCATTGCTGTGTCGTCTTCTGTCAATGGGGTGACGACACCTGTACGATCCCGGGTCGGGAGGGCTCCTGTTAGTATTTTGAGAGCCTCCTCTCTGGATCGTGTTGACGGCCCTTGTGCCCTTTGACTGCTAGTACCCGCTCCTCGTTGGAATTCTTGTTGTTGCTGAGCTTCCTGCTCTTCTTGCATCCGTCTTAGCTTTGCTTGCCTCATTTGTTCCAACTGAGTTTCATTTTCCCAGAACTGGCTGATGTAGTTTTGCAGTTCCCGAGGCAGGTCCGCATAGTCAATATTTGGCTCAATGTCCTGACCGAGTATGGGGCACGGCGTTGTCACCTGGCCCCTGGTCTTGAATTCCGCGTCCACTGTCTCCCACAGTTCCTCAATCATTTCATTCGTTACCCCTTGCTCCACCTCTTCCAGCTCTTGTTCCTTCGTCCTTTGCATTTGGTGACTAATGTACAGGCGAAGTGAGTAATGAGGGTCGGTGACGGGATGTAAAACATCCTTTCCCAACACCGGTGGTGGAATGATTGTTTTCCCTGGACCCACTTTCTTGTGATCCTCCGGGATCTTTTTCCACTCGGCATTCAGCCCTTCTTGGGTCATCACCTGCTCCCGGTATTTCCCCACTGCCTTTAAGGCCTCCTTCGCCACTTCCATCGATTCCGGCTTGGGTTGTTGATTTCCGGGTATCACTTGCTCCCATTGCCGTTCATGCCATTCTTCTGCCGATTGTGTCTTCGCCCCTTTACTGGCCCAAGGGTAGTCCGGATCTTCGTCTGGTTCCACATAATCGGTCCCGTCGAACTCGTCGATGTACCTTGTGTACCCCGGTGGTGTGACGGGTCGTCGTTGGACTTTACCCTTTCTACTGATTCGTGGAGGCAACGCCCCCTGTCTTTGTGACCAATCGCTCAAGTCCAGTATTTCACGTGGGAACTCCTCTCGATTGAGCCTTGGTTCGATGTCCCGCATGAACGACTCGAATCGGTCGGCCCTGTCCAGTGCTTGTTGACCAGGCGAGAACAGGCGAACCCATTTATTGAGATCCTCCGTTCTCAGTGGGTGCAGTTGCATCCCATCGATCTGATAAAGGCAACTCGTGTTCTTCCGCTCGCAGTTGCCTTCCCGACTCTCCCAGTACGCCACTAGCGCTTTGTAGGAGCGTTGGATCCGTCCCTTGTATATGTCGTCTGCTTTCTTGGAGCAGTCGTAGCCGACCTTCGTCGATTGCTGGTAGTTCCTTGGTAGGGCCAGACGAAGGATTTCGAATGCTTGCCCCGCATTGAGCGCCACTTCTGGGTCCAGTTCCGAACGAACGTGATTGGCGACCATTAACGCATGCAGGATGACATCTTGCGTTGCGTATTTGAGGAACGTGCGGAACCCGTCCTCACTGTCGACCATCTCGCCCCTTTCGAACTTTTTCCGTAGCGGCCGTAGCAATTGTGCTCCCTGGGGCTGTTTTCCTGCTGGCAGGGCTCCCGTATACAGTTGCAACTGTTCTTTGAGCCGCAGTTTGCTTCCCGCCGGTGACATTGCTGCTTGCAGGTCGAATACTTTACCCTCCGGCCATTTGTCCCGGAATGTGTTTCGCCACATAGTGGCATCCGAAGATGCGTCCCAGAAGATCTTGGTCACATCCGAGTTCAGGAACTCCATCAATTCTTTGGGCACCTTTCCTTTCTCGAAGGCCATCACGTCGAAGACGACCACTATTCCTCGTGGTGTGCCGATCTGGATCGTCCTGACTTTCGTGTGTGGCCTTGTGCCCTTTAATTGCTCGTCGTCCAACAGTTGCTCCGTCTGCGCCGACCACCAGTCGAGGCTACGATAGGGTTTCCCCTCATTGACGTGCTTGTTGTACGATTCGACCATTTGTGGCGTCGGTGACACGCCTTCGATGTCCACTGACACGATCGTTGTCTGATTGCCGTCATCGTATGTGAGCAACTCGATTGCCGCTTTCATCATTTCCAGGTGTTCCACGACCACCACCATTCGTGCGGAATCGATGGGGTGTCCGAAGACCCTTGGAAAGTTGATGGCCACTTCTGCGCACCGTAGGGGGTGGTTCTTGTCGTACCCCGGATGCCGTGCATTGCTCCATCCTCTGCCTTCATATTTGCCATTCTGGCCTTTGGAAACCGGATCTGTAACAATAATAATAAAGATTAATTTAATTATTAACTTTATTTTTATATTATTAATAATGTAACTAAGGAAGTAAAAATAATATAAAATTATTAATGCTTGCGGTAATTGTCACAAGACATCATCATTGGCCTGGTCCTCGTTCGTCAGTCGCTTTACACACCGAGGACAGTACCAGATTTTGTCTACCGGTTCCTTTTGCCACTCCATACTCTCGGAATGATACCCTTGGTGAGACACTTCGCATTCGGCCTTGCTTCTTCTGGCTGAGTCTTTTAGATCTTTCTTTCTCTGTGACTGCCATTGTGGCCTCCTCTGTCTGCCCTCTTTCTTCTTCTCATCCGGCTTGCGCTCTAGGTACTTCATGGCTCTTAGTGGTACGGTCGCACCCACATGTACCCTCGCGACGGCAAGTCTTTCTACTGCTTCCATGTTGACGGTCCTCGCTTCTTTCCGACCGCTCACTGGGACTAATGTCGTCCTGGCCATTGGTTTCGAATATGTTGGGATCTGTTGCTTGCCCAATGACACTTGCATGTTCTCATAATCCAGCTTTAGTCCGAACGTCTTCAGCGCGTCATCTCCAAAAAGGAGGGGCGCCTGCAGATTATCCATGACGTACATGTTTATCATCTTTGTTACTCCAGCCACTGTCGTTGGGGCTTCGAATTTTCCCAGTGTGTGGCTTGTCATGCCGTCGCTGTAACCCGTGAATGTCACATTGACTTTTTGTAGCGGATATTTCGCGAAATGGGTCCAATACCCAATCGCGCTCAACAGCGTGGCTTGTGCCCCCGTGTCGATCAGGCTTGTGACTCCGATGTTGTCGATTGCTACTTCGATATACAGGCCGTGAAGCGTTTCAGGCTTCGCCTCTACCAAATTTGCTTGTAACATCGGCTTTGTCGGGGTTATCGTTGCAACCATTGTTTGCTTCGTTTCACCCAATACCCGAAAGCCCCCTAGTCGAGGGTCCGCTGACCCTGCTGGCATGTGTGGCGCTGTGTTTTCAACCGTCTTGGATTTCCCGTCCCCGGCTGCAGCCCCTGTCTCACGCCAGTTGGTCGCGTCCGCTCCCGTCTTCACCATATTCGCCTCCTTCTTTTCCTCTTCTTTCGCTTTCTCCTGCTTTTTGGGGCAATCTTTGTAGTGGTGCTCGTTGGTACGACAAGTATTGCACCATGGCTTGTTTTTACCCCCACCACTACTTCCTTTCCAAT
>NZ_CDSBKO010000118.1:0-6182 GCF_977115655.1 Aquimarina sp. | reverse complement strand
TTTCTTTCTTCACGCTCATACTTACCCTGCTAGCGCCAGAATGTTTCTGGTGCCGCCCGATCTTCGAAGAGTGATAAATAAAAGTTAGGATGCTGCGCGAATGTCTCCCGACTTCGCGCAATGTTCAAAGACGAGAAGTCAAAATATAGTTACAAATAGCCACGATCTATTTTATTGATAGGTTTTGGTTTTGTTTTTTAAGAATAAGCTAGTCGAGCTTTAGCATCTCGTATCATTGCATCGAGTGCAAAAAGGATATGTTCCCTGTCTTTTTCTGGCAGTTTTTGTATAGTGAGGATTTTATTAGTAATCGATTCATCCACGAGTAGTTCTGTTTTGCCAACCAAATAATCTAAAGACACATTAAGAGAATCAGCAAGTTTTGTAGCAGTCTCTATAGACGGGTTAGAATCTCCACGCTCATACCTTCCTAAAACATTAACGTGTATATCTACCTGTTTAGCCAGTTCTTCTTGTGAGAACTTGTTCTTTTTTCGTAATTCCTGTAACCGTTCTGCAAACTTCATAATCGTAAATCTACCTTAAATAGTGTGTTTTTACAAATATAAAAGACTTATTCAGGTTTAAAAACAATTGATTGAGTTGTTTTTTAAAACGATTTAGGTATATTTGAACCTAAATAGTAAGATTTAGGGAGTTATGAACAAATTGCAAGCAGATAATACCGACCAACTCATTTACGCAAACGATATCCTAGAACTAACGGTTTTAGGAGGTATACGATTAGAAGGATTAGATCGGATGCGTATCACTGTCAAAGTACAGTTACAAAAAAGCAGCCGTCCACCAGTACGTCATAACCTAGATTTATATAATGATACACAATTAGAAAAGTTTATAAGAAAATGTGCAGAAAAGCTAGAAATAGGTACGTCTGTAATTGCAGCAAGTTTATCAGAACTCACAGAAGCACTGGAAAAATATCGGTTACAACAGATAAAAGACAAAGAGGAGAATCTAAAACCTAAAGTAAAACAACTCAATCTTGCAGAAAAAGAAGCAGCAGAAACCTTCTTAAAACAATCTGATTTATTAGCAAAAACCAATGAATTGATCGGTAAAAGTGGGGTAATTGGAGAAGAAATCAACAGATTGTTAATGTATTTAATCTTTACATCAAGAAAAAGAGAGCAGCCCTTGCATGTTGTAAGCTTAGGAAGCTCAGGAACAGGAAAAACACATCTGCAATCATCTGTTGGAGAACTCATACCAGAAGAAGAACGGGTAAGTATCACAACCTTATCAGAAAATGCATTCTACTATTTTGGGAAACAAGAATTAAAACACAAAGTTATCTTAATCGAAGATTTAGACGGCGCAGAAAATGCACTCTATCCATTACGAGAGCTACAAACCAAAAAACGTATCGTAAAAACTATTGCCAGTAAAAATCATAAAGGAGAAACCCAAACCAAATATCTGGTAGTAGAAGGTCCTGTATGTGTTGCAGGATGTACCACCAAAGAACATATTTATGAAGATAACGCAAACAGGAGCTTCTTATTATACCTAGATGAAAGTCCAGAGCAGGATGAGAAAATAATGCAATACCAACGCGCCATATCAGCAGGACAAATAAATCATTACGAAGAAACAGAGGTGCAAGAATTTTTGCAGAATGTACAACGGATATTGCAACCCATAAAAATCATCAATCCGTACGCAAAATACCTCGGTCTTCCGACTTCCGTCTTCAAACCCAGACGAACCAACAACCATTACTTGCAATTTATAGAAGCTATTACATTTTATTACCAATATCAACGAGAGCAGAAAGCAGATGAAAAAACTGGCGAAATGTATATCGAAACCACTTTAGATGATATCGAAAACGCTAACAAACTACTCAAAGAAGTATTACTACGCAAAAGTGATGAACTCACAGGAAGCTGTAGAAATTACCTTGAAAATCTAAAAGAGTATCTAAAAACCAATAAAAAGAAACAATACACAAATAGAGAAACCCGTAAAGCATTACGAATCAACCCAAGCAATCAAAAACGCTATAACCTACAATTAATTACAGGCTACTATATCAAGAAAGTAAAAGGTAAAAAAGCCACAGGATATCATTATGAAGTTGTCAGTACTACCGAATATAACCAATTACAAGATCAGATAAATAGTGTATTAGATAAGGCTTTAGAGAAGCTAAAGAAGAAAAAATAATTGTCTGTGGCGACTCGCCACGCGGTTCATTAGTTCAAAAGTGGTTCAAACCAAAAATGAACCACCTAAGAAAAAGAAAACCAGTTAATTATCATAGTGGTTCGCAAAGTTCACGAAAAAGTATATGAGGGATGAGAAAATTACATCTTAAAAACGAAAGCTACCAATACCTAGAAGCTTCTTTTAAAGAATGGTTGGATATTTTGGGTTATGCAGAAAGTACCGTTTATAATCTGCCAAATCATATAAGAGAATTACTCTACTACTTAGAACAAAAGAATATTCCTCATATCAAAGAACTAGATAACCTGATTGTCAAAGAATATTATAACCATCTAAAATTACGTAGTAATGATAGAAAAGGTGGAGCATTAAGCAATGCTAGTCTTAACAAACATTTGCAAGCACTTTACAAGTTTACAGACTATTTACGTCAAAATGGTAGAATAACCTTACCTAAATTATCCATTGATTGGGAGCAAGACGACACAGGAACAATTGAAACCTTAACTATACAAGAAATTAGGCAACTCTACAAAGCTACAAGACATTATCCCAGAAATATAAAACACACTAAACCCCAATACTTTTTTGAAGCGATTGCGCTACGTGACTGTGCGATACTAACCATATTTTACGGTTGTGGATTACGCAGAAATGAAGGGTATCATTTACAAGTAGAGGATATTAATTTTGATCGGCAGATACTCCACGTCAGAAAAGGAAAAGCTAATAAAGAACGGTTTGTACCCATTAACAAAGCCAATCTAAACTATTTACAAGAATATGTATACGATGGAAGACCAATATTACTTAGAGATAAACGAGAAAGTGCTTTTTTTATCAATGAAAGAGGAAACCGATTGGGCGCGCAATCCATTGCTATACGATTAAAACTATTACAACAAAGAACTGGCGATATTGTTTTGCAAGAGAAAAATGTACGCCTGCACGTATTACGACATAGTATTGCGACCCATCTACTCGCCAATGGAATGCCACTAGAAAATATCAGTCGGTTTTTAGGACATACCTCTTTAGAAAGTACGCAGATCTACACTCACTTGGCAATGCCAAGCGATGAAGTATGACAATCAAAACGAAAAGATTATGGATTTTAAAAATTACTTGTTATCCAAAGGTTTTAGTACTAAAACTACAGTTACGTATCAAAAGAACCTACTTGCCTTTATCGTTTGGACAGACACACAACAAATCGAAACTGAACAAGCAACCTATAGGGAGTTACTAGGTTATATTCAACATTTACGAAACAAAAATGTAGGTAGTCGTGCCATACAATCCTATATCAATAGCCTAAAACACTATTACAAATGGGTAGTGAAACGAAACTTACGAAATGATAACCCAACCACCAATATTGATATCAAAGGCATCAAACGCAGAAACTTATATCATATCCTTAGCAAACAAGAACTCGAAAAATTATATTACGATTACAAAGAATTATCAAGTAAAAGTCCGTCCGAAAAACGTAATGAAATTATTGTGAGTTTGCTAGTCTACCAAGGCTTGACCACTACAGAACTTAAAAAACTGACCATCCCAGATATAAAACTGCGTGAAGGGAACATTTACATCGCAGCTACAAGAAGAAGTAACGAAAGAACTTTAAAATTAGAATCCCACCAAATACTTGATATTATGGAATATACCTTGCAAACCAGACAAGTCATATTATCAGAAACCCAGAAAGAAACTGACCTGTTTTTTGTTACTAGCGGAAGTAGTTTAGAGTTGCAAAACGTTATGCAAAAATTAATGCAGCAACTACGTAAGCAAAGCAGAAAAATAGAAAGCCTTAAACAAATCCGGACTTCGGTCATTACCCATTGGTTAAAGAACTATAATCTAAGAGAAGCGCAATATATGGCAGGACATAGATACGTAAGTTCTACAGAAGCCTATTTAATCAATGATCTGGAAGGTTTACAGGACGATATTAATACATACCACCCAATAGGGTAAAAACTATACGTATAACTATTAAATATACCATTATGAAATTACCAAAAACTTACATCAAAATCCCAATCACAGAGCTAGGGGAATTACGTTTTATGCAAGATACTTTGTTAGATAACCTTAGTTTGCTGAGCCAAACGGAAGATAATTTTTCTACCAACAGGAGTATCAAGGACAATATGTACTGGATCAGTAAAATATTGGTTGCCATAGCAGAAATCGATCAACGCAAAGAATTTAATGATGTAGAGAAACTAAACAAATGATTGCTCATTCTCTAAAAGCTTTTAAAAAACTGAAACAGCTTTTAATAGCTTTAAAAAAATATGCTTGATCACTAAAAATATGTGTGTTAGCAGTACAAAACTTAAAAATATTAGTATATTAAACTATCTTTGTTATGAATGTAAAAATAGATATTATGGATCTAGAAGCGAGAAAATACAACTTTATCCAGGAACTGTTTAGTGTGGATAGAGAAAGTATTATGGATACTTTAGAGCGTGTTTTAAAGAAAGAAAAGGAAGAACATCAAGAGCTCTCTGCATCCACTAAAAAAGTATTAGATGAACGTTTAGAAAGTTATAAAAAGAACCCTAATGATTTACTGGATTGGGAAGATGTAAAGGGTGATTGGTAATGGGGTACACAATCAAATTATTGCCAATCGTTCATACAGATTTACGGAAGGCAAAAAAATGGTACAACAAGAAAAAGGAAGTATTAGGCGAAGAATTTAAAATAGAGGTTGATAAGGAGATCGATTATATAGGTAGATCACCAGAACACTATCAGCGTAAATATAAAGAGTTGAGACAATCTTTAGTTCCCCGTTTTCCTTATGCTATATTTTATCAAGTTGAAGAAGAATATAAAAGGGTAATTATTTTTGGAGTTTTACATACAAGCCGAAATCCTGAAATAGTCCGAAGAAGAATTAAAAAACAATAATATTTAGACAAGTACCCCGAATCATAATAGGTTCGGGATTTTTTTTCATAGGGTAAAAGCCAAGTGTCTCCCTACGGTCGTATTTACTATTATCACACCAGCCCGAAAAGGGCTTTTGTAATAAGCTGCAATAAGGAGTTCCTTCGTCACTCTCGCAAGCTATTTTTTGTTATTCCACAAGTGCAGAAAAAGCACTTGTTCCATACCGTTGCAACTCCCTCGCCTTCGGTCGGTAGTCTCCACTACAAACAAATAGCCTTGCTCTGTTCCTCTATCACCCGCAGCTACTTTTTTGCTTAACAACAATAAGGTACGCTATCGCTGTGATAAAAATTAAGCAAAACCGCTGCTTCATTGGCTCCGCCGCTTGGTCGTAGCCTAGCCGATTTTTTGTAAAAGAGGTTTATTGAAAGAAAAAGGATTTACAAAAAATCGTCTGGCGCATCCCTCCGTTACACTCCCGGTCTACGTCGGCTGCTCCTCTACGCTTCGGCTACGCCTTTGTCTTGCGTACACGCAGTTATCTTCAATCGCCAGATGGCTATGATTATGATTAAAGCTGAAGGTCAGCCACAACAGCCGTTGCGCTCTTCAGCTTTAATCATAATCGCTTACTCGAAACGGTAAACTATTTTAATAAAAGACGGAATGCGCCTGCTAATGCGGCTGAACTTCCGTTTTTTATTAAAATACTAGCCTTAATGGCGATTGAATGACCCCACAATGTTTAGGATCATGTCTACGATACGATTATGCACGTATAGTATTATAATATTGCTCTCAAAAATAGTCTGTTAGAAGTCAAATCTTCAATTTTAGCAATCGGTGTGCGGCTATTTTATATAATTGCGTTATAGCCCCTGACGTAAGGAAGAGCGGGTATAACTACCAATTATGTACATATAGCTTTGGTGGTAGCGGTGGCATTAGGAAGTGGAATTTTACTATCTTTACAAGGTCGATAAGACATACGTTCTTTAAAAAAATGTAGAAGGGAGGCACTAGGAAACTAGGCAAGCGGCTTAAAAAAATGCATTTGATTAGTTTTCCTTTGG
>NZ_CDSBKO010000117.1:0-6303 GCF_977115655.1 Aquimarina sp. | reverse complement strand
TCTCTTATATGAACCTCTCTTTTTGAAAAGAGACTTACTTTTTCAGTAGCCTCATATTTATAGGTGCTATTTTATAAATAATAAATAAGATAAGGTAAAAACCCTTATTTACTCCATTATTTTAGTATAAGAAGTCAAGAGCTACTTTATCTAGGTTACTCCACTCTCCATTAGTGTTACCAGGATAACATGCATTCATTATAGAATTTGCATCTCCTCCCGGTCCAGCAGTACCAGGGATATATACTAAACCATCGGTACCTGCTCCTTCATTACTGTTCTCCCCACAACTTTTTCTTGTATCCCAGTCTGTATGCCTAAACCCAATACAATGTCCAATCTCATGTGTTAATAGATGCTCTAATTGCTGGTCAGTTTGCGTATTATTCGCCCCATTATTGATTCTTACTCTTGTAAACGGAAAACCATTAGCAGGAAAACCAGCTCTGCCAGAAGATTGATTTGGATTAGGATTGATACTATTATCAACAAATACCAAAATATCATTAGCTCCCCAATTTGTACCAAATGATAGTTCAAACCTAATACTAAGGTTTTCATTATTATAATTTTCAATGGCATACTGTAAACCTGTTTGCGCTGTAGCACTTAATCCATATTGATTATTACCGTTATATCCAACCACTCTAATAACATTTGTTGCTGTTACCAAATTAGTAGTGTGATACTGCTTACTTTGTATTCCATCAAAAATATCTGAAGCCATGATTTGATCATAAGACATAATAATATCTCCTTCTATCAAATACATATCTTCTTTTACACCATCAATTCCTGTGATTGATTGTCGAACTACTCCATTAGTATTATAATTAAGTTTTGTAAGCTTGGCTAATACCTCTTTAGAAACTTCTTGAGAAGATTGCTCTGCAGATTCTGTTACAGATTCTTTTTCGCAAGATACAAATACGGATAAAATCCCAGTAAAGATTAATACTGAAAGTGTTTTAAAATTTTTCATTGAGTTTGTGTTTTATTTGTTAAAAGTTTACTAATATATTCCTAACCTATCTTAATTTAATACTCTTTTACACGAACATTATATCCCATTACACGAACTGCATATCCTATTACACGAACTGCTGTTTTTTTATGCATAAAAATGACAAAATCATAAATTGTAAGATAAAACTTTAATTGTTTTGTAAATTTAGCCCCTTAACTATTACAAATATGGCAATAAAAAAAAGTGTTTTTCCCCTGTTTATCATGCTTGGATTCTTAATTGCAATTACCGTTTCTGCAAAGGATACAACACCCTTTAATTCAAAAAAACACCTACAGGATTCCATATTAGAAAATCTTAAAAAGAAGCAAAAACTAGCAAAAGAGTTTCATAACAAGGACAGTATTATCACCTCAGAATTAGCATTGTTACGTTTTTATACTTACAACCAACCTAAAAACACAGATACTGAAGAGCTATTTTGTTTACTGTATTATTGTACTAAGAATTATGATCTGGATTGTTTAACCGAAACAAACATAATGCTGGCTGTACAAATGCAAAAAAAAGATAAATACTTACAAGCGTTAACATATTACAACATAGCAAATAAACTATCTCTTCAATGTAAAAAGGAATGGTTAAAATGGGAAATAGCAACAAATCAAGGCTCCTTATTTAATGAGCTGTTAGAACCTGAACTTGCGCGGGAAAATTTTAAAAAATCGCTTGACTATATAAACCCTCATCAAGAACATTTAAAAGCAATTTCTTTAATAAATATTTCTTCCACATTTGAAAAAACAGACCCCGACTCTTTAATATACTTTTCTAACAAAGCAATTGATCTTCTAAAAAAAAAACCAGACAAGGCAAACTCCCTGGAAATTGCTGCAAATAATGCTGCTTACGGATATATTAAAAAAAACCAACTTTCAGAAGCTTCCAGAGTCATTAATAAATATATAAATCTGGATAAAATATCAAAAAACAGGAAAGAGGTTTTTGGGGCATTTTTCTTTAATACCATAGGAGAGCTTAACTACAAACTCAAAAACTATGACATAGCCATCGATTACTACAAGAAATCTATAAACGACACTAATATCGAATACCCACCCTCTAACCTGTCTAGCTTAAATGATCTTGCCGAAATTTTTGAAATAAAAGGAGATTTAAAACAATCTATTCATTATTTAAAAGCCAAAGAAAATTATTTAAAAAAAATTAATCAGCATAACTTAAAAAAAGAGATTGCACGGTCTGAATACAATAAGATACTAATCGAAAAAAACCAGATTATAACTACTCTTGAAAATAAAAATGAAAAAACAAAAAAACAGGTTTATAATATAAAAATCATTGCTTTTTCCTATGTTGTAATTACTATTATATCCATCTTGTTTATCTTAACCATTTATCAAAAAAGCAGATTAAAGATTGCACAACTTAATGAAGAAATAAGTTTAACAAGGTTAAAATCTTTACGATCTATAATGAACCCTCATTTTTTGTTTAATTCTTTTAACACACTACAGAGTTTTATTCTTCAAAAAGACAAGTTTGAAGCTAGTGAACACATGCGGCAATTATCGCAATTAATACGGAAAATATTATCCAGTTCAGACAGTTTATATATTAACTTTAAAGAAGAATTAGAAATAATCAAAACATATATAACCTTGGAGAACAAAAGGTTTGACAACCAATTTATTTTGAATCTGACTATTGATGATAATTTGACAGAACTAAACCCAAAAATACCATCCATGATTATCCAGCCTCATCTTGAAAATGCTGTTATACATGGACTGAGTTCTAAAAACAAAAAAGAATTAAAAATTTCTTTCAAAAAAAAGAAAAATAGTATCCAATGTGTTATTGAAGACAATGGGATTGGCAGACAAAAATCGGCTGAGCTAAATAAAAAATCAGAAAATAATTCTCACCTATCTATAGCATCCGGCAATACACTAGAAAGAATAAAACTTCTTAAAAAAGTAGGGTACAAAGAAACTTCTATAAAAATCACAGATTTATCAGACAATAATAAAAAACCAAAAGGAACAAGAGTTACTGTAAATCTACCAATCATAACCTAAATATCATGGATATACTTAAATGCATTATCATTGACGATGAAAAAATGGCCCGAAACAGCTTAAAATTGCTTCTGGAGAGCTATTGTTCGCAAATAGAGGTTGTTGGAGAAGGATGGGATAAATTATCTATACAAAAGCTATTTAAAGAGCATAAACCCGATATTGTGTTTCTGGATATTCAATTGGGAAATAGTACAATTTTTGATATAATCCCGGATCTTGGCAATATGAGTTTTAAAATTATTTTTATTTCTGCCCATGACGATTATGCTATTAAGGGGTACAAATATGACGCTATTGACTATCTACTTAAACCTTTAGACCCTTTAAAACTTAAAGAAGCGGTATCCAAAGCCCGCCAACAAATAAAAAAAGAAACAGCCTCCAAAAACAATGTGCACGAAAATTTAAAAAACCTTTATGGCTTAAGAGAATCCCCAAAAATTGTACTATCAGACAGCAGAGGTTTACATGTGATCAAAATTGAAGATATAATGTATTGTATTGCTGAAGGCAATTACACATCTATTATTCTTAATGGGCTACCTCAAATGGTTGTATCCAAAAACCTAAAGTTTTTTGAAGAAAAACTAACACAGCCTAATTTTTTTAGAACTCATAAATCCAATCTTATAAATATACATTATCTAAAATTACTAAGTAATGACGATGGAGGCCATATTGTTATGAGTGACGGAAAAACCTTATCTATATCCAGAGACAAAAAAAGAGAGCTGCTCAAACATATTTAAAAAAAACATAACTTGCTAAAAAACAACTTTTTATTATTCTCAAAAAAAAAAAAAAAAAAAATACAATCTCAATATAATATCAAGTAAATTTGTTATTCTTGAATCATGCAAAAACATATATTCTCCTTTATCGCAAAACTAAACAAAGTAATACTTCCCAGTTTTACTAAAAAACGATTAGATCTTAGTAAAGCCTCTAAGTTACAACTCTTGATATTTGGATGGAAATTATATATAACCAAAAGGGCTTTAGATTAAAAACCTTTTTTTAAAAAACAAATTGTATAATACATCTATAGCTAAATTAATATGAAATGGCATAAAAGATTTATAAAGGAAAAAATCGAAGTTCAAGGCAAAAAACGCAGTCATAGCAGAGCTATGACGAGTATTTTTAACGTAGAAATTCGATTTTTCACTAGAAAGATTAATGTTATTTTATGTTGATTTAGCTATATCTACAGGTATGCTTGTAAAAATGCATTTTGTTTTAATCATAGAACACGGGGAATTATACCCTCAATAAGGTATTAAAACTTTGGTTAAGATTAAAATAATTGCTCTTTTTGCAACACTTCTTCTTGTTTTTCGTAATTAGAGAAAAATCACAATACCTAAAAACAAAATCATTTATTATGAAAAAATGGATCATTCTAGGAATAAGTATACTAGGTATGCTTCCCTTAATTGCATTTACAACTATTTCAGAAGAGAACTTATTAAAAAGCAATAACCAATCTGATGAGATAACAGCTGTTATCAATAAAAACACATCAGAACAAGAATTAGAAGACTTAAAAAAATTCTTTTCAGAAAATGGAATTGAATTACTTCTTAAAAAAATAGAGTTTAATGATAAAAATGAGATTACAAGCCTTAGCATTGCATTAAAAAAAGGAAACGCCAAAAGCCAGTATTCTTCCTCTTCAAACGTACCTATTTCAGAAATAAAACTAGGGTATAAAAACGGTAATCTATATATTACCAATTCGGGGATGTTTGATATTGCTGTCTTAAAAAACCAGTCTGGGTTTAATTTTCCAAACACAAATATGGATAGTGTGATGAAAAAACACAATTTTACCTTTGATTTTAATGATGAAAAAGATTCTTTATTTTTTAAAGGAAACATTGCTATCCAAAAATTAAAAGATCAGATTATGGAGTCTTTCCATTTTGACGAAAATCAAAATGGAAGTTTCTTTTTTAATGGGCAACAAATCCATCCTTTTCAGAACTCAAGCTCTAAAAAATACAGTTTTATTGATAATCCTGATATTCAAAAGTTAATTATTATTAATGGAAAAGAAGCTGATTTCAAAACTTTAGATGCTCATGCAAAGTCAGATAATCTGGCAGAAGTCGACTTTCTCAAACCTAAAACTGCAATTAGTATTTATGGCGACAAAGCAAAAGACGGTGCCATAATTGCTACCACAAAACAATAGCTGTTTTTGGCATAGATTTTTTTTCAATACAAAACCTTCATTTTCTGAAGGTTTTTTTGTAATTAATAGTTTAAAAGAGCTGATACCGGAACATCTAATTTTTCTCTGCCCTTAAGAAAATCTAATTCCATTATAAAATTACACTGTACAACCACACCTCCCAATTCTTTTACCAAATCGCAAACTGCTCTTGCAGTTCCCCCTGTAGCCAATACATCGTCGTGAATTAAAATGTTTTCTCCGGCTTTTATTGCATCTGTATGTATTTCCAAAACATCTTCTCCATACTCTAATCCATAACTTTTAGATTTTACATCATAAGGCAATTTTCCTTTTTTTCTAACAGGTACAAACCCTGCTTTTAAACGTTCTGCCATCAGGATCCCCATAATAAAACCTCTTGCCTCAATACCTATAACCTTATCAATCCTTACCTCTTTTGGACTTAAATCAACTAACTGATCTACACAACTTGTAAAAGCTTTATGATTGCCCAGTAAAGGAGTAATGTCTTTAAACAAAATCCCTGGCTTAGGAAAATCAGAAATATCTCTAATATAATCTTGTATTTTCATAAACCGAAAATAATCAAAAATAAGTAACTTTAAAACAGGTCTGCAACATATACTTCTGAAAAATCGTATTACAATCATTGCATCAAATTATTAGTAATCAAACTCTCAACAACTTATCAAAAATATACTAATCAATATTTTAAATATTAATCTGTGCATGCTTTTTAAAAAATATAAGAAACTTTTTTAAGTTTTAAAAAAACCGTTACTTGTTTTGCTATAAAAATAAAAAACTATATATTTGCACCCGCAAAAAGGCCTCGTAGCATAATTGAATAGTGCACTTGATTACGGCTCAAGAGGTTGCAGGTTTGAATCCTGCCGAGGTCACAAAAAGAGACAAATCTAAGATTTGTCTCTTTTTATTTATCTTGAAATCAATTAGTTAAATGTAAATTGATTCGATTTTTGCCTCATTGGGTTATATTTCTTAAATTAGATAACTAATTGATTTTCAAA
>NZ_CDSBKO010000116.1:0-6511 GCF_977115655.1 Aquimarina sp. | reverse complement strand
TGAGTGATACAAACCGTAGTGGTATGTCTGGACTAGCCATGCTACAATCTGGGCTAAATTCTTTGGGTAATTTTACTGCCTCTAGTTGCTGTGGTAGTAATCCATATAAAACAGTATATTTTGGAGGAGGAACAACTACTCTGGACGAAGTGATTATTACAGCTAAAAAAGGCTCTAGTAGCAATCATACTATGTCTAGTATAAATAAATTAGATTCACATAGAGATCAATTATGGTTTAAAACATATCCATCTCATAAAACACCTATAACAGCTTCTGCAAATAGAGCAGGAATAATGGAGTTTTTGTATGCTGGAACAACTTCTAATAATGACGGTTATGGAGACGCATTCAGACATGCTTATTGGTCATTTTTAATCACCCTAGAATTAGGGCCTGATATCGCAAAAAAATTCACAGACAACCATGAGCAAATTTATGGTACAGATAGTAATGGAAATGTTTTTTCAAATATGGATGATTCTAGGGGGGAAATGGATTTAAATAATAATGCTTGGGGTATTAATCTTGCTGTGAATAACGATATTAACGTTATGAATTCATTTATAATGCATTTTGAGAAAGCTGTTTTAAATAAAAACATAACCATTATCAAAAGAAATACCATTCCAAAAGACTTGCATCAAAGACAGGCAAGAAGAGAAGCAGCAATTGAATGGGCTTTACGTTATGGAGAAAGAGAATAAAATAGTTATGAAAAAAAATAAAAAGTATATCATTTTATTAATAGCAATAGTAATATTGGTTTTCACATTTGATCTTTTACTAAAAGTGAGAAAAGTATCCAATCTTTCTAATACTTGTTTAATAGAAAGTTTTAACGAAACGTTCAGTAATATTGAAAATTTACCATTAAATTCTGAGTATGAGTTTAGTGAAATTTTTGATTGTAACGATTGGGATGAGTTTTTAATAGTACAAGCTCCATATGTAAATAGGCCTCTTATTTATATTATGTCTGGGGGTATTCTTTTACCAAAATATGATTATATAAACGCTAGCGATAATACTTATTTTTTATTTTTTATTGAAAATAGAAATATCGTGAACAATCCTATTGTTTTTAGTGATCCGTATTTCATATTTTCTCAAAACTTCAATAATTTCAACTACGTAAAGATTGATAGATTAAAAGCTAATTTTATATATAAGAAGTTTGAAAATAGTGATTTTGACTTATACACTTTGGAAACCCTGCTGCCGCTCGAATGAGTAATCGCTAGTGCTCGACTCTGTCGGGTACCATACCAGATTGGCGGGTATACATAGTAAAAAAAGAAAAATCCACAACGTTGTAAAAGATGTTGTGGGTTTTTTGTGTTTATGAGGATATAAGGTTGGTAAGGTTATCTTTTAGTTTTTTCTTGGCTATCAAAGAGTCTATTAAATTATAGATAGATACTTTTTCTATATCATCCAACGAATCCAATAACCGTAGTTTTTCCATCAAAGTTTTATCATAACTATTGGTTTCCGCAAAAATATCTTCTGCCTTAAAAAACTCTGATAAACTTATATTCAACGCATTTGTAATCTTTACTACTACAGAAAAAGAAGGGTCTGTCTTACCACTCTCAATACGGCTGTACTGTGCCTGTGCCATATCCATTAACCCTGCCAGTTCCTTTTGTGACAACCCTTTAGCTTCCCGTACCTGCTTTAATGTTTTACCGAGCATACTTATAACTTAACTATCAACAAACATAACACATAATAACGCATTAAACAATAATTGAAAAAATTTATGTGTTATAATATAACTTATTAGTAATATTTTTATAGTTTTGCAGTATAACTTATTTATCAAATAATAGTTTATCATGCTCGACACCACCAATCCAAACCACTACTCCTACACCACCAGACATTTACAAATACACATACTGGGAGGTATAAAATTTAATGCTTTAGATAGTCTTAGAGTTACCATAAGCATTAAAAAACCAGAACAGCACCTTGTATTGCGGCACAATATCGATCTCTATAATGATAACCAGATAGAAAAACTGGTACGTAAAATAGCAGAACGTATTGAGATCGGTACTTCGATAGTGCGCAAAACACTACAAGAACTTACCGATGTACTAGAACAATACCGATTGCAGCAGATAGAAAAAGACCAACAAGACACCCCTGTACCCGAAATATCGGTAACAGAACAAAAAGCAGCAGTTGCCTTTTTAAAATCCAAAGACCTCTTACAAAAAACCAATACCCTTATAGAGCAATCTGGTGTTATAGGAGAACAAACCAACCGATTGTTAATGTACCTTATCTTTACCAGTCGCAAAAGCAACAACCCCTTGCACTGTATTAGTCTGGGGAGCTCTGGGGTTGGTAAAACACATTTGCAATCCAAGGTAGCAGAACTCATCCCAGAGCATGAAAAAGTAGAAATCACCGTACTCTCTGAAAATGCTTTTTATTACTTTAACCGTACCGAGCTTAGAAACAAGCTCATCCTTATCGAAGATCTCGACGGGGCAGAATCGGTGCTCTATCCCCTTAGAGAATTACAATCCAAAAGACGCATTACCAAAACCGTGGTACATAAAGACAGAAAAGGAACTACCAAAACCATACATCTAACCGTAGAGGGTCCTGTATCAGTAGCAGGATGTACCACACAAGAAAGTGTTTACGAGGATAACAGCAACCGTAGTTTTTTGCTCTATATTGATGAGTCCCCAGAGCAAGACCAAAAGATCATGCACTACCAGCGGCTTATTAGTGCTGGTAAAATAAATACCGGTGCAGAACATCAAGCCAGACAATGCCTGCAAAATGTACAACGGCTATTGCAACCCATTAAAGTTATCAATCCTTATGCAGAGTTTTTAGAACTGCCACCATCGGTATTTAAACCCCGTAGAACCAATACCCATTACTTGCAATTCATCGAAGCAATCACTTTTTACTGCCAGTACCAACGAGAACAGAAGGTCGACACCCAAACAGGGGAAATATATATTGAAACTACCCCAGAAGATATACAACAAGCCAACGAGATTCTAAAGGAAGTATTACTGCGTAAAAGTGATACCATTACAGGAGCGGTACGCAACTATCTGGAGCGATTAAAAGAATACCTTAAAAAGAACACACAAACCACCTTTACCAATGCAGAGATCCGAAGAAACCTAAGGATCAAAGAAAGTACCTTACGAAACTACCACAAACAATTACTAGCCGAAGAGTATATTAAACGGATCAAAAATGCTAAAACCAAAAGCTATTGTTTTGAGATCACAGACATAAAGGAGTATACCAACCTTAAGCAACAGATAGACAATGCCTTAAACAGTTGTCTGTCGAGGCTCTCCACCCCGCAACCTCGCAACTAACCCGCAACTACCCTTTTTGCGAAATAACATCATCTATTACAGGTAGTTACCCCAACTCGCAAGAGAATCCTTAAAAACACATACCGTATAAAAATTAAAGAGACAGGTTGTTACAAAACCCTGATCGAATTCATCCTGTGCTTGACACGGGAACTAATCCTTTGAACTTATGAAAAAACTAAAATTAGAACACCACAATTTTAAGTACCTCTTAGAGGCTTTTAAAGATTGGTTGGATATCCTGGGATATGCTGCAACCACAGTATATAATCTACCCAATCATTTACAGGAGTTCTTCCACTGGTTGGAGAAGCAAGGACATAGTAGTATCCATACCATTACGGTACAAGAGGTGAAATCCTATTACCAATACCTGCAACAGCGGGCAAACCAAACCCAACATGGCGCACTTAGCAAATCCTATCTCAATAAGCACCAACAAGCGTTAAAAAAGTTCAGGGATTACCTGATACAGCACAACGTAAAAACACCTCTTCGGGTACACCTGAAAACAGAAGCAAACCCCACCCCAGAAAAAACAAATATCCTGTCCCAACCAGAAATCAAAGAACTCTTTATTGCTACAAGTTATAGTCATCCTGAAAAAAGGATCAGACTACGAGATAAAGCCATCCTGACCATATGTTATAGCTGTGGCTTACGAAGAAACGAAGCCGTTAGTCTGGATGTAAAAGATGTCCTTTTTGATAAAGAACGGGTATACGTTCGTAAAGGCAAAAATTACAAAGAACGTTTTGTGCCACTTAATGCATATAACTTACGGGTACTGGAAGAGTATATCTACGATGCCCGACCAGAGTTTTGTTATAACACTGCATGCGAAGCTTTGTTTGTAAGCCAACAACAAAAACGATTACAAGGTAACTCTTTTGCCAACCGATTAAAAGCAATGGTAGAAGCTACCCAAAACCCAAACATCATCGATAAAGGTATTACCCTGCATACCCTGCGTCACTCTATAGCAACACACCTGTTACAGCGCAAAGTACCTTTAGAGAGTATTAAATCTTTTTTAGGACATACCAGTTTAGAATCCACACAAATATACACCCACCTTGTTAAAGAACAGGGATAAACACCAAACCATAAATCATGAAAAAATACCTGTACTATTTACAAAAACAAGGGTACGCACCAGCTACCAGTACGACCTACCTTAGAGAGGTGGTAAAATTTATAAAATGGTGCAAAACAAATCGTACTACACCAGAACTTATCGATTACAAAACCACGATAAAGTACCTAAAATACTTGCAAAGGGGTACCACTACCAAACGTACCGTAACCCTGCGATTAGGGGCTGTAAAAAATTACCTGAACTATCTGGTAGCAGAAAACTACAAAGAAACCAACCCCATAGAAAACACTGTAATACGAGGGGTAAAAAGAAAAACAAACTACACCCTTTTAGATCCCGATGAACTAGAGGATTTATATTACAGCTATCAAGGCACACGGGCACATACTGCCAAGAGGGATAAAATAATAGTGGGGCTACTGGTATATCAGGGAGTAAACGCCAAAGATTTTAAACTCTTAAAACTAGAACACCTGCAACTACATAAAGGAAAATTATACATCCCTGCCAGTACCAAAAGCAATGCCCGAGAAATAGATCTTAAACCATGGCAGGTACTTGAACTTATGGAATACCTGCAACAAGAAAGGCTGGCACTGCTCCAAAAATTTAAAAACAATGCAGATACAGAGCAGCTCATACCATACGGAGAGCGGTTTACCTTTATCTATACCATTGTTAAAAAACTAAAAGCCTATAACCAAAAAGTACAAAATGCAAAGCAGATACGAGCATCGGTAATTACCAATTGGTTGCATCAATACAACCTTAGAAAAGTGCAATACCTTGCAGGGCATCGCTATATCAGCTCTACAGAAAGATACCTGCAAGATGATCTGGAAAACCTGCACGAGATCGTAAATACCTATCACCCAATACAATAATTAATAACCTTAAAACAATCCTTATGAAATCAAAACAAATTAGTATCCAAATCCCAATAACAGAACTGGGAGAACTACGCTATATGCAAAGTACCCTGTTAGAAAACCTTAACCTATTAAGCCAATTAGACGATAACTATCAAACCGATAGAATGGTAAAAGATAATGTCTATTGGATCAGTAAAATACTGCTTGCCATAGCAGAAATAGATCCACAAAAAGAATTTAATGAATAAGGAATACTAAAGAAATAAGCACTCTTACCCTATAGGCTTTTAAAAAACTGAAATAGCTTTTAATGGCTTTAAAACAATAACCTTCAATTGCTAAAAAAGACGTGTTAAAAATCAAAAACCCAAAAATATTACTATATTAAACTATCTTTGTTATGAATGTAAAAATGAGAATTATGGGAGCATTAGAGTTAAGAAATCTTATATCCGAGTATGTAAATACAGCAGATGAGCGCCTGTTAAAAATAGTGAAAGCCGTTATGGAAAGTTATCGTGAAGATGAATTTACTTTAACAGAAGAACAATATAAAATACTAGATCAACGTAGAGAACGTCACTTAAAAGGAGAAAGTAAATCTTTTACTTGGGAAGAGGTAAAGCAAAATGCTAGACGTGCTACCCAATGAAATATGAATTAGAGATTAAAGAGGAAGCAAATCTAGAAATGATCGAAGCTTACCTTTATTATGAAAAAAAGCAAATAGGTTTAGGAGAACGATTTTTAACACATTTAGATATTTATATGGATAGGATACAGACGAATCCTGAACATTATCCCGCTAAGCGACCTCCTTATCGAGAAGCTTGGATTAAGAAGTATCCATATTTAGTTGTTTATGAAATCATCGAAAATAAAGTAATTATTTACTCTGTATTTAATACTTGGCAGAACCCTAAAAAGAAACCTTAAAAAGCTTCGCTGCTTCCTGCGGTCACAGCTCGCTAAACATACAATCCCGGATCGAAAGGTCTGGGTTTTTTAGTTAAAAGTCATTTATAAATCCATAATACGGGCTGATCAAAGGTGTTCGCCTCGTCACTACGCAAGCTATTTTTTGTTATTCCACAAGTGCTGAAAAAAGCACTTGTTCCATACCGTTCCAACTTGTCTCACCTTCGGTCGTCAGTCTCCACTACAAACAAATAGCC
>NZ_CDSBKO010000115.1:0-7090 GCF_977115655.1 Aquimarina sp. | reverse complement strand
GGCATATTGCAAAATACAAATTATTACAGTAATATCAAACAAGAAATGGTATTACTTTAAGGCGGTAGATATAATTGTTCTGGTTGGTGGACAATCCCCCGTAAAATACGCCATTAACCTTTGGGATGATTTAAAAAACATAAAAAAAGAGCAGTTTATAGTAAAATGAACCACTCTATTTTTTAAGGATTGATAAAATTTCTAATTCTTACGGTAGTTCATCTCAAAAGAAAAACCCTCAATTACTTTTATCCTACTGCTGTGTATCCAGCCATTTATACCATCTTCTGTGACCACTGACCACCAATCCCCTGTGTTGGTTTCGATAGCAAATTTTTCTCCTTCTTTTATCTTTTTGATCACTTTGGCAGAAGTACCTTTACCATCCCGTAAATTGGTATACCCATCAGGATCATTAATAACACCATAAGCTATATAAGGATCGGGACCTAAAGAGCTAAGACCAAACCTTTTGTTTTTTGGGATATAAAAATTGTCTGTAAAATCCTCCAGATCTTCGATACCATAAAAATCTTTTTTCCTAAAAACCTCGATCATTTTTGGATCGGTATCGTATAAGTATTCTATAATCCCAGATTGCCCTGCTTTATAACAATGTGCCATAAGATAGGCATACAGCTCCTCTGTATCCTCTTCGTAAGATTCTGGATTGCCATTAGATACTCTATTGGCTACCGTAGACAATTGGGATAATTCTGCACCGTATTCGATCATTTTATCCAACATATCTTTGCGTAGGGCATATTTATAATCTTTACCTCTAGCATAAGTTCCAAAAAGAAGTTCTTCTAGCTCATTAGCATTAGCTAAATCTATTTTATTAAAAACAAATTTTAATAAATCTTTATTTTTAATATCCCCATTGTCCTTGATTAAATCTACAATTGCATAAGAAGCATTTGTTTTAAACCAATTGGTAGCTTGAATATCATTATAAAAAATCATTTTATTAAACTTACACATATGATCTGGAATAATATCATCAGGATCCATACCATCAGCATAATTTATATATCTACCAGAGAGCATACCCACGAGAGATGCAGCTATATTTTCTTCTGTAGGTTCCCCTTTATAGTAATCTAACCATAAAGCTTTTGCACCAGTATGCTCTTTTATGTCTATCTTAAAAATTTGGTTCATTTTTTTTTCAAAAAGCTCTTTCGAAGGAATCTTAAAATCACAATCCATTATAGCTTTTTTACCTGGTTCAAAAAATTTATCATCCCAATTTATTTCTCCTGGTTTATTCTTTCTTGTCATTTCCTTTTTAGGTTTATTATCATTTGAAATTTGACTTTTAGCTTTTTTACAAGAAAAAAAACTAACTACAATAATTAATGCGAAAAAGTTTTTCATATCTTAAAATTATTCTATTCCTATAAATTTATTAGTCCCATTTGCCGAGTTTTCCCAAGTTCCTATTTCGACTTCTCTTTCTTCTAAAATAACTCGCACGTAACGACGTTCTATACTCATATTATGTACTACCTTATTATCATCTGTTCGCTTGGCATTTTTCATATCCTTGTGCAAAAATAAATCAGGGATTTCATTGTACAATTCTTCAACTTTAGTTTTGTCTTTTCCAGTAACCGTAGTAAGACACCCTTGAGAATCTCTAGGAGTAAACTCGTGAATAGCAATTCCATCCCTAAAACCATCTGGTCCTTGAATATCCCTATTATTATTGTTGTCTGAAATATACATGGTATAACTCCCTTTAGTAGGATTAGAAGAATCCTCTTTAGAAACCAAATAATAATCATTTCCTGGTGGACACTCATTATTAGTTCCATAACGCAACTCAGAATGAAGAACATATTCTCCATCTTTCGTTAAATCAAAAGCATCCCTACTTAAATATGTAACATAGTCGGGGTTTGGTAGGTTATCATTTTCTTTCAGTTCTTTATATTTCTCAAGTGTCATGCTCCTGTACACAGAAGTTGTATATCTAGCATATATTCTATCCGCAGTAAATGCAAACATATCATGAGGTTTCCCACTAATCACTACCACAGACCCTTTTTGTCCTTTACGGTGTTTGTAATCCGGGCAATCTTCTACCTTTAAGGTTTTTACCGCTTCTTCCAGATAGGATTCTCGATGGGCATACCCTTTAAAAGCATCGTTGATCCTATAGGTTACCGCTTTTAAAGCATCATCGCCCACCCCCATATCGGATCGGGTAAGGATATTTTTATCTTTCCAATAGATCAGGGCTGCTGCCATTGCCAGTGTTTTATTGGTCCTTAATTTTTCTGGATTTTCTTTAAAATCCTCTTCTGTAATATCTTCGTTTAATCTGGCAATCCATGTATTGTATTTGGTGGTAACATTTCTAAAATTACTTTTTCCTGTAAGTTGTATAAATCCACTTCCCCTATATTTCCACCCATCCGCATCTTCATCGCCCCAATTACTGGTTATTGCAGTGTTCCCTAAATCGGAAGCTTTGGGAGCTTTGCCATACGCCCAATTGGCAATGCTACGTTTATCGGTTTCTGTAACTTCGACTTTGGTTTTACCGCCATGACCATAGCCCCACTCTTTTGCCTTAGAATTATTGCTATCATAAGCAGTACCAAAATTACCAAAAGTTTTTTTTAAGGACTTCCAGTTATAGATAAACCCTTCTTCCATACTGGTAAACTGGCTTTCTGCCGCTAATTGTGCCAAAAAATGTGCTTTGCGCGTACAGGTGGTTAGTCTAAAAAAGCTTCGTTGCGAATTTAAGAAATCTATTGCTTCTTGTAATCCGTTTTCATCTACTTTGCAAAGAGATTTTATCTGTGCCATAGTAATATCTGCATCACAATTAGGGCAACCATTATTACTCTTTTTTTCACTACTACCCGCTACTTTCTCTACTTGTACCAAATTACAACTTTGCGGGCTTTTTTCTGCATTTAGTTTTTCTGCCTCGGGGCTTACTTTAAGGCGGTAGATATAATTGTTCTGGTTGGTGGATAATCCCCCATAAAAATTATCGTTAATCTTTGGGATGATCTCCAGATATCCTTTATCTTCCTTGGCATACTGCAACTCCCAACACTCGTCTATCGTAAATTGTAGCTCTGCCTTGCCGTTACTATTTATTTTTATTTTTTGCTTGGTATCTGCAATGGCTTTTGTATCGCCGTTCCAATCCAAAAGACTCCAATCTATAAGTTGGTATAGCTCTACCTCTAATTCTTTACCTACCATATTCAACGTAACGATCTCCAGGGTGACTTGTTGCCCGTACTGCATAAATTTAGTAAGGATAGTACCACTACCATCGGTATAATATGCCCTTAATAGTTTTTTGTCGTCATATATGCCTAATTTTCGGCTGTAGGTGTTACTAACCTTGTGAATGCTTTTTCCTGCTGCATTAAAAATCCTAAATGCCAATCGGTTGCCATCCTGTACCTGTTTTATGGTATCTAAAGCTACAGGGTGTTTTAACACCCCTTTACCATTTACTTGCACCTCTTTTATGGTTTGGATCACTTCTTGCTTATCTGCCTGCTCCCATATCTGTAGGGTTACTTTTTCGTTGGCTACTCCTTGTAGTGTTGCATAGGCATATACTTGCTGGTCCAATCCTGCTTTGGTGATCTTATAACTTGCTGTATCGTTACCATACGCATAGTTGTCCTCGTCTACCCACAGGGATTTTAGTACTTTGGCTTCGCCTGTTTTTATGGTAAAGGGGGTACACTTGGCAGCATCTTTTATATATGCCCTAACCAAATAGTTCCCTTTGGTATTAAAGGTTATTGTGCATTGCTGTCCAATGGTTTTTAATGGGGTATAGGTGTTGTCTTCTTCTTTTTTATACTCCCAGTGTATATCGCCATCGGTATTGGGGATATATTGGCTAAATAAACAATTTTGCACCCTAAATGTGGTACTTTCTTTTACCCGTGCCGTGGTTTCTCCTTTAACGGTTATGATTTCATTATCGGTTACCTCAAAAGCATAACTATCCAACCCCCTGCCGTCTGCTGTATTCTTAAAGGCTTCCAGAACATACAATCCTTTTACGGTATGGTAACTAGTGGGTAACGTAAAGACAGGTTCCCCCCTAAAACTGCTTAGATTATCGATCCTGGCATTGTGGTGTTTGTATTTTGCATAGGTCACGTTTTTTACTATTCTGGTGTTGGTTCCTTCTTCGAGAGTGTCCTCTTTGGTAGTAACCCTAACAGTTCCTTTTTTAAACTTAGCAAAGTCTTCATATTTTAGGTTGGCATAATACATCAACACCCAATTAACCCCACTGCGCTGGGTTTCATTAGCGTTTTCTAACCTAAATTTTGCGGTAAAAGGTGGCATGGCGGTATTGGGCCTGATCTTTTTTACTGCTTTACTGCATTGTACAGTGCTTACCCAGTTTTCTAAAAACAAAGTAACTTCTATCGTTTTGGTGTTACTATCCCCCCAGCCATTAGTATAGACTAATGTAATCGTATAGGCTTCTACAGGGTTGTTGGGGATGGCAAAAGTGTGGGTTAGTTTTGCCTTGCCGTTATCTTCTGTAGCTATAAGCACTGCGGTCCCTTCACTATCGGTTATAAACCAGTTAAAGGTTTGTGCTGTATTGTCTTCCGGGTTTTCCGGATATACCAATTTGGCATCTAGTGTTATCGGGATATTCCAGTTGATAACGTTTTTATAAGTATTGACATTGGTCTTTATTGTATGCCCTTGTTGTTGCCCTGTATAGGTTATATCATAAAGCCCGTTTTTTTCTACAGTAATATCTGTATAGGCTACATGTTTGGTTTTTATCGCTGCCAATGCTACTTTTGGGTATGGGGCGGTACTTCCTTTTTTTGTGGTAAAGCCATCCCTGTCTGTCCCATTGTCCCAATTGGCAGCACTTCTGGTACCATACGCTTCTATACGATATTTACCGGGTTCTGCAGGTAAAAACTCAAAAAGCTCTCCCACATCTTTGGCGTGTGACAGCACCGTATCAAAACTATGCCCCTGGTAAACGATCCAGCAGGTTCTTGCTTTTTCGTCTGCGGTATATCCCTCTTTAGAGAATTTTTTTACGCCCAGGGTTATTTTGTTTTGCAAATAACAGGGCTTGTCCTTATCCTCGCCATGTTGTTTTTTTACGCCTTCTTTTATAGTAATACCAGAAATACCGGGATATACTTTTCGTGCTGCTTCTGCCAGTTCTTCTTCGGTGAGCAACCCACTTAACTGCGCACAGGTATCCGGGTTGCTTTGCACGACCTGTGAGGCTGTAGTGCCTTGTGTTTGCCCATGGTGCTGAATCGTTATTTTACCTTGGTATATAGGGCAGGTAAGCTCGTAACTATCCAGTATAACGGGTTTATTGTCGCATTCTGTAAAATGCCCGGGGCCTTCCCATTTTACTCCCGGTTGGGGTGCATATTTGCATTGTTTATATGGGGAGTCCTTGGTGCAGCTTACAAAAGTAGCTGGCAAAAACTGGTTGTCTGTATCCAGGGCGACTAATTTTTCTGCCCCTTGGGGATCGTTTATATAGTATTTTTGGTGGCTTGTTACTTGCAATTTTGCAGGAGGCCCTCCAAATTCGCAAGAGCAGGTGGCATTTTTGCATACCAAAATCCCAGAGGCTTCTGCTTTGTCATTTTCTTCTCGACTTTCTTGGTTCATCCTTTTGTTTTTTATAATGCCGTTAATGTAAGATCGATTCGCTTGTGGTATACTCCTTTGCAATCTATGTCGAGTGCCCAAGATCCTTTATCCCAACTTTTTTTATCGGGTTGTAACGATAGGGTACACGCTAAGTTGGTTTGCAACAGGTACTCCTTATCTGGTATGGACTGTTTTATCTGAAATGTTTTTTTAGCCATTTCTGCATTCAATACCTCTTGGCTATGTGCGCTATAGGCAAACTCTTGTGTGCTTTTTGTATGTATTTCTACAGGTAATGTAACATCGCCATTGGGCAGTACCCGGCTAAAAATAGTATATGGCTTTTTTGTGGGTTGGTAATAAGCACAGCATGTATCTACCAGGATCCCATTAGGAAATGCCCTGTACAGGAGCCGGGTATATCTGTTTTGATCCATGATCTTTTGATCGGCACTATGCATCAATACTTGTGCTGGTCTGCCCATATAATACTCCCCGATAATTTTTTTGTCCTTTTGCCATAACCGTACCACATCCTCATAATTGTGTATTGCTACCGGTAGCATGGTTTTGGTATCTATTTCATAAACAACGGTATTGGCATGCCGTCCTATAATATGGGACAGTTCTTCTATAACCGTAAGCGTTGCCTGGTCTTTTTTGTTTTTATACACCGTATCTATTAATAATAAACTATTACCTGCATCTTGTTTATAGAACGCTATGGTACAATCGTATACCAGCGTGGTTACCACATCCAACGGGTTACGGATCGTATCTTTGGTTTTTAGGTCGGGTGTATGTACTTGTGTTTGTATCTCTAGTATATACTTATTTTGCCATACAGGTACTTTGTCTTCTTGCAAGGCCTGCCCTATGGTTCTTATTTTTTTAGGTGCTTTTTTCTTGGTGGACCAAAACATATCGTAGTATTAAAACAACCTTACTTTTTCGCCACTCTGCAAATCTATCTCTTTGCCAGAGGCCAACTCCAGATTTTCTTTGCTGCTATCCAAACGTATCTTATCGGCAGTTTCTTCTATCTCGCTGGCAATAACTGTCTTTTTTTCTGTAAGATTGACTTCCTTATTGGTTGCTTGTTCTATAAGGTCTTCGCTGGCAGACAGTTCTATATTTTCGCCTGCATTAACCATCACATTTTCGCCGGCATGCACTTCTGTCATTTTTCCTGAGGTAGCGGTAATATTTTCTTCGGCATCCAGATGGATGTTTTTTGCTTTTAGTGTTATGGTTTCGTTAGCAGAAATCGTGATATTATTGCCATTGGTGTCAATATGGATAACATTGTTGTTCTTATCTTTTATGGTAATGCTCTCGCTATTATCGGTATCGTTAAACTCTATAGTATGCCCGCTACGGGTAATAATACTTTTGTAGTTGTTTTGGTCTTGTCCTCCTGCACCGGTAGAACCGTTAAAAA
>NZ_CDSBKO010000114.1:0-7559 GCF_977115655.1 Aquimarina sp. | reverse complement strand
AGAAAATTATCAACCAAATATTTGTTTTTAAGCACAGTTCATCCCGTTGAAGAACGGGACTGGAATCTATTTTTTAATCAAAAAAAGAGGTAAAACCTATGTGAATTTAACTTTTCATCTTTAAAGTGAAAATAGTTTTTAAATGTGTTTACCCTGGCCTGCCCTTTGACTCCATTTAGGGCAAACCAATGGCACAAATTTCTTTTTAAACCCTTTTTCTTAAGAAAAACTTTTTAATTCTCTATACGGATTCCCGTAACCGCACTCCTAAAAAGTAGCAGTACTTTAGGGTTTTGAAAATTTAAAAGGGTACTGTGTTTTTAATGATAGAGAGATAGGAGTGCCTTGGTAACTATATACAATTGTTGTACACAATACTGAACCAACTTTATGACAAACATTAAACTTCCCGGATTAAAGAAAATATATTGGCAGAAAGTTGGGACAAAAAATATTTCCAAACAACTATTAGAACCAAGTTCAAAATTAGAATACAACTTTGTTTCTTCACATAGAAGCTATGCACTAATTGAAAATAGTGGAATTCAATATTGTTTGTGTAGCAATCCAGACACAATGCCTGACGGTTTTGATTACGTTCTACTAACTAATAAAAAAGCAACCGAAGAAAGATTAGAAAACAATGAGATAAAATTCAAAAAATGGATTAAGCATCCTAAAATCAAAGAGTTTACTACTGATGAAATAATTGAATCTTGGAAAGGAAATTTTTCTTTTATTGAAGAAGACTTGCAAGAAGGAATAAACGGTTTAAGAGAACCACAAATTGCAGCCTTGTATTCTATTTTAAGCCACTTAAAAATTTCAGATGAAATAGGTACAGTTGTTATGCCAACAGGAACAGGTAAAACTGAAACTATGCTAACAACTCTGATAGCTAATAGGTGCGAAAAGATAATTATCACAGTACCTTCTGATGCCTTAAGAACTCAAATCTTCAACAAATTTTATACTTTAGGATTACTTAAAAAATTTGGAATCGTAAATGAAAATGCTTTGAATCCAAGAGTTGGAATTTTACAGCAAAATTTTACAGAATCAGAAGAACTATTGGAGTTTATTAACGAATGTAACGTTGTAGTTACTACAATGAGTATTCTTTCAAAAAACTCAAATGAACAACTTTCGTTAATATCAGAAAATTTTTCTCATTTATTCATAGATGAAGCACACCATTCAGAAGCTCGTTCTTGGAATAGAGTAAGACTATTTTTCATTGAATCTAAAATTTTACAATTTACAGCGACACCGTTCCGAAACGATAGAAAAAAGGTGGACGGTAAGATAATATTTAACTTTTCTCTCAAAAAAGCTCAAGAACAAGGGTATTTCAAACGAATTAATTTTCTTCCAATCAGAGAATATGATTTTAAAAAAGGAGATAAAATAATCGCAGATAAAGCGGTAGAGAAATTAAGAGAAGATATTGCTTCAGGTTACAATCATATTTTAATGGCTCGATGCGAAAACAAAAGCAGAGCAAAAGAAATATTTGAAATTTACGAAGAGTTTAAGGATTTAAACCCTATTATGGTTCATTCCTCAATTGCTAACAAAAAAGAAATTTTAGAGTCTATTGTCAATTGCGAACATAAAATTATTGTTGCAGTAAATATGTTAGGAGAAGGTTTTGATTTACCGCAACTCAAAATAGCAGCATTTCACGATATTAGAAAGAGTTTACCAATCACACTTCAATTTGCTGGTAGATTTACAAGAACATCTCACGATGACGAATTGGGCAACGCCACTTTTATTGCGAATTTAGCGGATTCAAACGTTGAGAATGAGTTAAGCGAACTTTATGCACAAGATTCAGACTGGAATTCGCTATTATCAACATTAAGTTCTGATGAAATTGAAGAACAAATAGATTTTAATGAATTCATAGATGGCTTTCAGTATTTAGAAAGTTCAAAAATTCCGTTTCAAAATATACGGTTTGCTTTAAGCACAGTAGTTTATAAAAACAACTTTGACAAAGATGACCCAAATATTAATTTTAATGAAACCTATAATCTAAAGAAATTTAAAAAAGGAATCAAAGGATATGATGATTTGGAATATAAGTTTTCTGACTACAATGATTCCGCTAAAACATTGGTCTTGATTACCGCAGGAAAAAGCGAGGTTGAATGGGTAAACTATAAAGAAGTTTTTGGTTTAAATTGGCAGTTAACAGTTCTCTACTATGATACAGATAGCAATCTTTTATTTATTCACAGTTCTGAAAAATCAAGTCTATATGAAGATTTAGCTAATGCGGTTTTGTATGATAAAGCCATAATGATTAATCAATTAAATGTATTCAAAAGTTTTTATGATATAAAGAGGGTCTCACTTCAAAACGTTGGGTTAAAGGAATTTTTAAACAGAAAAATTCGATTTACAATGAGAGTTGGAACGGATATAGAAGAAGCTTTGTCAATCGCAGAACAACAAAGAGGACAAAAAGCTTTCGTTTTTGGTTCAGGTTACGATGAAGGAGATAAAATAACTTTGGGCTGTTCTTACAAAGGACGTATTTGGAGTTATTTAAGAAATGATTTAAGAGGTTTCATTAAATGGTGTAATAAACTTGGTCAAAAACTAATCGATGAAACAATTGACCCAAACCAAGTTTTAAAAGAAACTTTGATTCCTCAAATTGTAAGTGAGATTCCAAAAATTTACCCAACTCATATTGATTGGAATGACAATTTTTACGACAACTCTGGATCAAGAGTTTCCTTTGTTATCGAAAACCAAGAATTCAGTTTAACATATTGTTCAATTGAACTACTGAACGCAAATGCAAACGGAGAAATAAGCTTTGAAATTAATACACCAACAAATTCTATTAAATTTAAAAAAGAGCTATTTGAAGAAACAATTGGAGAAAATCAAGTGGCAAATTTTAGAATTGTAAAAACCTCTGCCAATAATGGAGAAATAATAATTGGCACTAAAAAGTTATACCTAACCGAGTATTTAAATGCTTATCCACCAATAGTTTGGTTTGCAGATGGTTCAAGATTAGAAGGCAATGAATATGTTGAATTAAAACAAATAATTTTACCATACCCAACAGAGAACCTAATTGCTTGGGATTGGTCTAATGTTGATTTAAGTAAAGAAGCACAAGGAGTAGTTCCTTTACGAACAGATTCAATACAATATGTTACAATTCAAAAGCTTATTGCAGAAGACTATGACATAATTTATGATGATGACTATTCAGGAGAAATTGCAGATATAATAACTATCAAAGAATTTGATAAAAGAATTGATATTCAGTTCTATCATCTAAAATTTGCAAAAGACGGTAACGTAAACACAAGGATAGATAACTTTTATGAAGTTTGTGGTCAAGCACAAAAATCCATTCATTGGAAACATAAAAAAGGAACAGAGTTTTTTGAACATTTACTAAAAAGAAAAACCAAAGTCAGAACAGGAAACGAAAGAAGTAGAATTGAAAAAGGAACTACGGAGGATTTGGAAAGACTATTGACTATTGCCAAAAATAAAAAACCAATGAACTTTGATGTTTTTATAGTGCAACCAAGTTTGTCCAAACAAAACGTATCAGAAAACATTATGACATTACTCGGAGTAACTGAAAACTATCTTAAAGAAGTTGGGAATATTGATTTAAAAGTCATAGTAAATGAGTAAACAAGACAATCCAGTGGGTGAGAATCCCACCAGAGTAATTGGCTGTTCACTCAGAAGAAAAGTATACAGTTGTTCCCGTGAGGGATCTGCTGAAGCTATGTTCTTTCAAATAATCAAGCCGTAATGCGCTAGCGAGGGATCTTTAGCAGATATAATAGACTAGAGCTATCAGGCTCTACTCTACTGTGCAAGCTGAAAAAACATCGTGCATTAATTAAAATATTGAATAAAAAACCTACGGAATGGTCTGAATTAATGTATTTTGTGAATCGGATTTATAAATATTTTTTCGGAGTTATTAACATCCTATCCGCATAAGTGCGGTTAGCATATAAAAGTTATCAACAAAATTTGCATTAATGAAAGATTTAACTTCTTCAAATATAGACAGACAAAACATATTAAATAATCCTCTGGTATTAAGCAATCTAAGAGATTACTTGGGCGTTCCTGGAATGCTATTTCAAGAAGAATACAAATACACTAGGCAACAAATATCTGAATTTTATCAAATAGATATAGCAACAATTGACAGATATCTTGAGAATTTTGAAAACGAACTAAAGCACAATGGATATATTGTCTTGAAAGGCAAAAACCTTAAAGAATTTAAAACTGATTTTGGTCATATCATAAATATTTCAAGTAAAACATCACAATTAGGAGTATTTAATTTTAGGTCATTTTTGAACTTGGGAATGCTATTGGTTGAAAGTGAAATGGCAAAAGCATTAAGAAGTAAAATTCTTGACATTGTGATTGATACTTTGAATGAAAAAGCTGGGGGTTCTACAAAGTACATAAACCAAAGAGACGAAGACTTTTTAAATGCTATTCTAAAAGAGCCACACTATAGGAAAGAATTCACTCAAGCTTTGAACACATATTTAGATTTAGGAAATTTTAAATACGCTATTTACACGAGTAAAATTTATGAATGTATTTTCAAAGAAAATGCTGTAGAATACAAAAAAATACTCAATCTAAGTGAGAAGGAGAATGCTAGAGATACAATGTATTCAGAAGTTTTAAAACTTATAGCCTCTTTTGAGACAGGTCTTGCTCACGAAATGAAAGAGAAATATAATTCTCTTGGTAGAAAACTAACAAAATCAGAGATGGACTTACTTCTATTTCAGTTTTCAGAACACCCATTATTCAAGCCCTTAATTGAAGATGCCAGAATAAAGATGGCTAGTCGAGATTATGGGTTTAGAAAAGTCTTTCACGATAGTTTAAAAAACTATATAAATACTGTATCGCAATCTGATTTTGAGAGATTCTTAGGAGATAAGAGTAAAGCTTTAGAAGAAAGAATCGACGAAAACATAGATGTCTTTAAACGTCTTAAAAATCGATAGTATGGCATTTATATATTTCGATTTTGATTACGCAGTTAAAGAGCACGATTATATAATCGAACATTCTGGTGGTATGACTGGCGCAAAGGATTTAGGATTGCTTCACGCTACATTAGATTTTGTTCAGGACGACAATTATTATCCGGAATTGGAGGACAAAGTTGCTTATCTGTTTTATTCCATAAATAAGAATCACGCTTTTAATGACGGAAATAAAAGGTCCTCGATTGCACTAAGTGCATATTTTTTGGAAATAAATGGACTAGACCATCTTGTGTCTAAATTCATTTTGTCAACTGAAAATGTTGCTGTGGATGTTGCCGATAATATAATAGACAGAGACTTGCTTAAAGAAATCATTGCTTCTATTATTTACGAAGAAGATTTCAGCTACGAATTAAAACTGAAAATCATAGAGGCTAAAACAAGAGAATAGAGCAAAGCCTGCACATAATGATTAAGTATATGGCGTGCCGATAGACCAGCGCTATATGCCTTGTTGAGGGATCCGGAATTTGCAAATAAGGAGGAATCGAGAAGTTGGCAAGAGCCTTAAAAAAGAATAAATACCTACACGCAATACCAAGTATGTGATTATAGCCGTTAAGTCATAACCCTAAGATTATAGCTAAATTAATATGAAATCTGTATAGGTTAATGAACGCTAAAGTAACATTTTGCTCTGCTGTGACATTAACTTATAATGATGTAAATAATTAGATCACCTTAAAACGAAGTTCAAAATATGGGAATGATTGGAAATATGATAAGAGTATCTGAGGAAGAATTAAAAACTTTTTTAAATGCCCCTGAAACTCTTGAAAACAAAATAAACGCAGAAAACACGTATATAGCAGAATGGTTTCTGGATTTGGATAAATCTTGGGACGGAATTAATTATATCTTAACTGGAGAAATTATTGGAGGACTTGAAAACGAACCTAATAAATTAGAAAGAGCACTTTTTAGTTTTCAAATTATTGACGAAGAACAAGATTTAGGTTATGGACCAGCTCAATATTTAACTTCTACTCAAGTGAAAGAAACATTTTGTGAACTAGAAAAAATAACGGACGAAATCTTAAAAAGTAAAATAAATGGTTCTGAGATGAACGAAATTGGAATCTACCCAGAAATTTGGACAGAATTAGGATCCTATGAGTTTTTAATGGAAAGTTTTAGAGAATTTAAAGAGTTTTATAAAAAAGCAGTTGAAAACAACCAAGCAATTGTATCTTATATATGTTAAATGGAAACAACATCAGTAACTTTTAAACAAGCCCATACTTTTTTTAATAAAAACTAAAAAGCCTGTAAAAGCAATAAAAGTATATGTGCATAATTGTATCAATTAATAGTAGGTGTATTAAAAATTGCTAGATCTTTAGATAGATCAGAGTATAAAGGATACGTATTCTTTGTTTTATTATTAGGTACAATTTAAACAAACCCCAATTTGAATATAAAAAATATGACAAGAGAAGAACATTTAAAATTTTGTAAAACATGCGTAAATAGAAAAGCGGACTTTAAAATCGGTCTAATATGTGGATTGACAGATAAAATCGCTGATTTTGAAGAAGAATGTCAATACTATGAAAAAGATATGACTCCGCCGCCTCCAAAAAAAAATAATCTAAATTTTGACCTTAAGGAATTCACTCAAAAATTTACTCCTGAAAATTTAAAAAAACTATCATTAGGGGGGATAGTTATTATTATAACATTAATCATCTATTATTTCTTTGGAGTTACGAGACAAACTTTAGGAGGAATAGTCTCTTTCATTATAATTATTGCTGGATGGCAATTTTTTTACTCGATAGTAAAAAATATTTTCTTTAATAAATCAAGTAATATCAAAATACTCTTGCTCTTTAGTTTAGTCAGTACTGTATTAACGGTTACGGTATTTGATAATATAGTATATGGAGATGATATAAATTCAATATTAGCAAATTTAGATGACAAATCTCCTAAAACTAAGACCGTAATTTTAGAAAAAGAATTTAGAGATACTTATAGGTATAAAAGAAAGGAAATTGAAGCTAAATGGATTTATGAATATGAAATAAATATTGGCAATGAAATTATTAAATGTCGATTCGCTACACAAAAAGATATTTATAAAATAGGAGATTCTATACTAGTTGCATACGATACTAAAACTCCAAAAATTAGCAAAATATTAATGAAGATAAACTAATAGTAATGACGTTGCCAGAATTATTAAAAATTTATCGAGGAATTGATATTGAATTTAACCTAGATTATGAATGTCATTAAGTTAAGAATTTAAACTATTGATTTAAAATTTGTTAATGGAGGATTCCGTTCTTCAACGGAATGACAAAACAACCAAAACACAATGCTTTCTGCTTGTCTTTCCAGCGTAGGCTGGAATCCATGATGGAAGTAAAGCAGTATTTTGCTTTTACAGATGTTTAATCCTCAAAAAGATACAACTTAACTTAACGACATTGCCCAGATTATGCAATAGAACTTCGTTATGAAGCTTTG